>NZ_CAMBTS010000075.1 GCF_945870625.1 Novosphingobium sp. Chol11
TCTGCCCTCCCGGCCACTCGCACCCTAAGCAGAACACGACGCCCTCCCCGCAGCGCCAGTGCAGGCGCCGCACCGGTCGCGCGATCCCCCCTCTGCCCAGACGCCGCACCCGTGCGCCCGAAATCCAAATCCAACAGGATCGCGGCGCGCACCCCGGCGAAGGCCGGGGCCTCAGTCGGCAAAACGCGAGCTCACAGTAGGCAGCCCAACGCCCCGGCCCCCGCCATACCCCCGCCATACCCCCTTGCCGCGCCGCCGCGTCTGGTACAGTCTTGCGCCGCCGCTCCAGCGCCAAGGGGGAACTGTTCATGCTGACCAATCGCCGCACCGTTCTGGGCACCGGTCTTGGCGCGGGCCTCGCCGGTTTGGGCTGGCCCGCCTTCGCCGCCGGATCGGACGCGGCAGATCTCATCATCACCAACGCGCGCATCCACACCATGGACGATGCGCAGCCATCCGCCACCGCGCTTGCGGTGCGCGGCGGCCGCCTCGTGCGTGTCGGCGATGATGTCGCCGGGCTTGCCGGCAAGGGCACCCGGACCATCGATGCCAAGGGCATGACCATCGTCCCCGGCTTCATCGATTGCCACAACCACGCCAGCGGCGCCATGTTGATCCACGAAGTCTCGGTCGGCAATCCGTTCGAGGTCGAGTTCGTCACCATCGCCTCGATCCTGGCCAAGCTGAAGGCCCGTGCGCAGGCGACGCTGCCGGGGCAATGGGTCGAGGGCTTTTTCTACGACGATACCAAAGTCAAAGATGGCCGCCTGCTCACCGCCGCCGATCTCGATCAGGTCTCGCGCGTGCATCCTGTCTGGGTGCATCACCGCGGCGGCCACACCGGCTTTTTCAATTCCCATGCGCTGAAGCTCGCCGGGATCACGCGCGACAGCCCCAACCCCGAAGGCGGCACGTTTGACCGCGATGCCAATGGCGAGCCCAATGGTCGTGTCACCGACAACGCGCTCGATGTCATCGCCAGGTTCGGCGCGCGGCCTAGCTACACCCCCGCCCAGCAAGAGCAGCGCGCGCGCGAGGCGGCGGCCTATATGTCCAAGGTTTTCGCCCGCTACGGGCTCACCAGCGTGCATCATCAGGGCGGCGATCTGGCCGCGCTGCAGGCGATCTACCGCAGCGGCGAATTGATGCACCGCGTGAGCTACGAGGCCTATCCCCCGTTCCTCGATACGATGATTGCGGGCAATCTGCAGACCGGCTTCGGCGATGAATGGATCAAGCTGGGCGCCACCGCCGAACACACCGTCGACGGCTCGTTTTCCGAACGAACCTTGGCGCGCAGCACACCCTATCCCGGCCGCACCCCGGCCTATTATGGCAACGTGACCGAGGCGCAGGAGCCGCTCAACGCCTGGGTCGAGAAAGTCCACCGCGCGGGCATCCAGGTCAATTGCCACGCCAATGGCGATGTCGCGATCGGCATGGTGCTGACCGCGTTCGAGCGGGCGCAGCAGATCTACCCGCTGCGCGACGCGCGGCCCAAGATCACGCATTGCACCCTTATCACCGATGATCTGGTGCGGCGGATCAAGGCGGCAGGCGCAATCCCCGCGCCGTTCACCTCGTATGCTTATTACAACCCCGACAAGTTCAAGTTCTACGGCGAGGAATTGATGCAGCGCTGCATGGCGTTCCGCTCGTTCCTCGATGCCGGGATACCCGCATGCGCCGGGTCGGACTTTTATCCCGGCCCGTTCGCGCCGCTGATGGGCATGCAGGGCATGGTCACGCGCACCGGCTGGAACGGCGAAGTGTGGGGCGCAAACCAGCGCGTGACGGCGGCCGAGGCGCTTCGGATCAACACGCTGAACGGCGCTTTTGCCAGCCGCGAGGAAGCGATCAAGGGCTCGATTACCGCCGGCAAGCTGGCCGATTTCGTCATGCTGGCGGCCGATCCGCTGACGGTCGCGCCCGAGCGGATCAAGGACATCCAGATCGTGCGCACCGTCACCGGGGGCCGGGTGGTCTACGAGGCTTGAAGCCCCTCAGTTTCAGAAATTCAGCCCGAAAAACTCTTCCAGCTTTTCGCCCACATAGTCGAAATGCTCGGCCCCCAGCGCGGGATAGAGGCCCAGCCAGAACGTGTTCATCGTCACCCGGTCGGTCTCAGTCAAATCGCCGACGACGCGGTAATTGACGTGCTCGAAATAAGGCTGGCGGGTCAGGTTCCCGGCAAACAGCAGGCGGGTGGCGATCTTGTTCTGATCGAGGAAGCGCGTCACGTCGACCCGCTTGGCATCGACGCCGTCGCGCAAGGTGAGCGGGAAACCGAACCACGAAGGGTCCGAATTCGGCGTCGCCTCGGGCATGATGAAGATTTCTTCGAGGCTTTTCAGCCGCTCGGTCAGGAGGGCGAAATTGCGGCTGCGCGCGGCGATGAAGCCGTCCACCCGATCAAGCTGCGCCACGCCGCAGGCCGCCTGCATGTCGGTGATCTTGAGGTTGTATCCGAGGTGCGAATAGACATACTTGTGGTCATAGCCGAACGGCAGCGAGCCATGCTGCTGGCCAAAGCGCGAACCGCACGTGTTGTCGCAGCCGGGCGCGCAATAGCAATCGCGGCCCCAGTCGCGGATCGATTCGATGATCGGGCGCAGTTCGAGCGACTGGGTGAACACCACGCCGCCTTCGCCCATCGTCATGTGGTGCGCGGGGTAGAAGCTCAACGTGGCGACATCGCCCCACAGGCCGACCAGCTTGCCATCGAATGTTGCACCCAGCGCATCGCAGCAATCCTCGATCAGCCACAGATCGTGCTCGTCGCAAATGCGGCGCACTTCGGCCAGGTTGAACGGATTGCCCAGGGTGTGGGCAATCATGATCGCGCCGGTCTTTTCGGTGATCGCCGCCTCGATCAGGCTCGTGTCGATGTTGTATGTCGGCAGCGACACATCGACGAACACGGGGACGAGACCGTGCTGCACGGAAGGGTTGACCGTGGTGGGAAATCCGGCGGCGACCGTGATCACTTCATCGCCGGGCTTGAGCCGGCGATCGCCCAGCTTGTGGCTGGTCAGGCACGAGAGCGCCAGCAGGTTCGCCGATGATCCCGATGTGGTCGTCAGCACATAAGGCGCACCGAGAATCTTGGCGAGCCGGGTCTCGAACTCGGTGTTGAACCGTCCGGTGGTCAGCCAGCCATCGAGCGAGGCCTCGACCATCAGCTCGATCTCGGGCGCGCCGATCACTTTGCCCGCAGGCGGGATCATCGTTTCGCCCGGCACAAACGGCTTGGGCGCAAACTGCGCCTCGGCGTATTGGCCAACAAGTTTGCGGATTTCGGCGCGGAGGTCGTCAGCGGTCATGTCAGATCCTGTGCGGAGGGTTTAAGCAGCAGCGCCGGCAAAGCGGGCGATTTCGGTGTGGCAATATGCGTGCATGTCCTCGCCCGCCAGAAACGCGCGGTGCCACCGGACAATGCTGTCGAGCGCATTGGCAAGCGTCCAACGCGGTTGCCAGCCCAGCCCTCCGCGCGCCTTGGAAATATCGAGCTTGAGATAGCGGGCTTCGTGCGGTTGCTCGCTGCCATCCTTGATCCATCCCGCGCCGCGCGGTCCGTCCTTGTCCCAAAGCGCGCAAAGCTCGTCGACGATCCAGTGCACGGGGCGCGCATCTTCATCGCGCGGGCCAAAGTTCCACGCCTGCGAAGCGGCTGCCGGATTGTTCCACAGCGCCTGCGCCAGCGCGAGATAGCCGCCCACAGGTTCGAGCACATGCTGCCACGGCCGCGTGGCCAGCGGATTGCGGATGAGCACCGCCTCGCCCTTGCTGACCGAGCGCAGGATATCGGGGATCAGCCGGTCCGCCGCCCAGTCGCCCCCGCCGATCACATTGCCGGCGCGGCCCGATGCAATTCCCACCGTGCCGGCCCCGCCTGCAAAAAACGAGCGGCGATAGGCCGCCGTCACCAATTCGGCGCAGCCTTTGGAGCTGCTGTAGGGATCGTGCCCGCCCATCGCTTCGTCTTCGCGGTAAGCCCACACCCATTCGCGGTTTTCATAGCACTTGTCGGTGGTAACGATGCAGACCGCGCGCACCGATGGCGCCGCCCGCACCGCATCGAGCAGGTGCACCGTGCCCATCACATTGGTAGCAAACGTGCCCACCGGATCGTCGTACGACGCGCGCACCAGCGGCTGCGCCGCCATGTGGATCACGATTTCGGGGTCCGCGCCGATCAGCGCCGCCGCCAGCACGCCCTGATCGCGGATATCGCCGATGATCGAGGTCATGCCGCCTTCAACTTTGGCCACATCGAACAGCGCCGGGCTGGTCGGCGGGGCCAGCGCAAAGCCAGTCACCACCGCGCCCATCTGCTGCAGCCAAAGCGCCATCCAGCTGCCCTTGAAACCGGTATGCCCGGTCAGGAAAACGCGCTTGCCCGCCCAGAATGCGGGATCGACGTCACGCTTCGTTACCATATGCACCAGGGCGCCTTGCCGCTTTCCCACAGGCTGTTGAGCAATTGCTTCTCGCGCAGCGTGTCCATCGGCTGCCAGAAACCGCGGTGCTCATAAGCCATCAGTTCGCCGTCGCTGGCGAGATTGCGCAGCGGCTCCTGCTCCCATAGCGTGGCGTCGCCCGCGATATAATCGAGCACTTTGGGCGAGAGCACGAAGAACCCGCCGTTGATCAATCCGCCGTCGCCCTGCGGCTTCTCGAGGAAATGATCGACGCGGCCATCCTCGATCTGCAGCGCGCCAAAGCGGCCCGGAGGGGCGGCGGCGGTCAATGTCGCGGCCTTGCCGTGGGCGCGGTGAAAGGCGATGGTTGCGGTGATGTCGATATCGCCGACCCCGTCGCCATAGGTGAAAAAGAAGAACTCCTCGTCCTTCACATAGTCGGCCACCCGCTTCAACCGCCCGCCGGTCTGCGAATCATCGCCCGTGTCGACCAGCGTCACCCGCCATGGCTCGGCGCGCTTTTCATGCACGATCATCGCGTTTTCGCGCATGTCGAAGGTCACGTCGGACATGTGCAGGAAATAATTGGCGAAGTATTCCTTGATCACATAGCCTTTGTAGCCGCAGCAGATCACGAAATCGGTCACGCCGTGCGCGGCGTAGATCTTCATGATGTGCCACAGGATCGGCCGCCCGCCGACCTCGATCATCGGCTTGGGCCGCAAGGTGGTCTCTTCTGCAAAACGCGTGCCGAGCCCGCCGGCCAGAATGACTGCCTTCATGCGCTGTACCCTCAGTTCGAACTGACGAATGCGTCGGAGAAAAATCGCCGGGACGGGAGGCCAAGCGCCAGCAAGGCGGCGCGCGCTGAGGCGATCATCGCGCTGGAACCACAGGCATAGACCGCCGTCTCGTGGGGGTCGAAGCCCAGACTGATCGCTGCATCCTGCACATACCCTCGCCTGCCGCGCCATGCCGTATCGCCGCCCGATAGCAGGCAATGGAACGCAAGGTCGAGACCCAGCGCCGATGGTTCCCAACAAAAGCTGGCCGCCTCGCGGTTGCCCCACAGCACGGTGAGCCGGTGGCCTGCCGCCTGCGCGGGGTCTGCCGCCAGTTCTTCGAGCAGCGCCTTGACCGGCGCAATGCCGGTGCCGGTGGCCAGGAACAGGAGATTGGCCGGCCGCTGCTCGCGCAGGAAAAATGTCCCGAACGGTCCTTCGAGGCGCAACAGATCATTGCGCTTCGCGCGTTCAAACCAATAGGCGCTGAGTACGCCGCCATCATACCGCTTGATGATAAATTCCAGCAGCCCGTCGCCGCGTGGCGCATTGGCCAGCGAGTAGCTGCGCCGCACGCCGCCTTCGGCGATGATGTCGACATATTGCCCGGCCACGAAGCGCAGCGGCGATGTCGGCGGGGTCTTGAGCACCAGTTTGATGATGTCGGGCGCGACCGGATCGAGCGCAACAATCCGTGCCGGGATGGTCTTGATTTCGATCCCGGAAAGCCGGTCGAGCGGTTCGATATCGAGCGCCAGCGGGCTGATCGCAGCGCGGCAGCAGGTGAGGATCAGGCCCTGCGCCGCCTCGGCGGGAGACAGGCTTGACCCTTCGGGCCGCAGGATCAGGGTTTCACCGCTGATAACCGGGGCCTTGCAGATCCCGCAGCGCCCGGTGCGGCAGCTGTATTCCAGCGTAACGCCTTGCGAACGCGCCGCTTCGAGGATCGAAGTGGCAGGGTCTGCCGCAAACGTGCGGCTGTTGCTGAGCGTGACAAGCGGCATGTGAGCGACGCTATTAGTGATTTATAACCGACAGTCCAGAGGCCTGAAAGCCGCCAGAATGGAGGCACTTTCGGCCTTGTCTTTGTATTGTCATTCAAATGACAGACGGCCCGAATTGGTGAAAAAGATTGGAAGTTGACAGCATGCGGGGGAAGGCATCAAGACAGGGATTAACGATGTTGTGAGGGCGACATGTCGGCTTGCTGGGCGAGGAAAACGGGGGCTCCAAGAAGCAGAAGGCTCAATCTGTGACACTCAGGCCGTGACACACCCGGATGGCCCATTGCCTCGCTCCGCGCTTCCTGAAAATTCCGTTACGGCGCAAGCTATGGTTAACGAATTGGGTGCAGTATGATGTGGTGTGAAGGATTTTGAAGGCTGCTGCGTTTTGTAACGTTGAGTAATCTGCAAAACTTGGTGCCCGCTCTCAGGAAACACAAAGGTGATCGTCCCCGCTACCGGCTCTTCCGCCCTCTGATCCAGCACTACAGACCGTTTGCGCTTCGTTGAATTTGCAGGAGTAATTAAGTGAATCAGTACGAAAAAAGAATGTTGGCGATCTTGGAGCAAGGCAAGGCCAGCAACGGTATCGTGGCTGTGAAGGCGGAGTTTGAGGCTGAGGGAACGCGGGTCGACGAACTGCTGCGGCTGCTTGAAATTGCGCGCCGGGCCGGGGTGAAGGTCGCGATCAAGATCGGCGGCTGCGAGGCGGTCCGCGATCTGATCGAATGCCGGATCTATGGCGCGGACTATATCATCGCCCCGATGATCGAGACACCTTATGCGCTCACCAAGTACATCGCCGCGAAGGACAAGGTCTATCCGCTGAGCGAGCAGGAAGAAGTCTGCTTTCTGTTCAACGTTGAAACCCGCCAGACCTTCGATCATCTCGATGCCATGGCGAGCGTCGCCAAGGATGGCCGCGTCGGCATGGTCTTTGGCCGGGTCGATTTTGCCGGGTCGATGGGGCACAAGCGCGATTTCGTGAACTCCGACGAGATGCGCGGCTATGTCGCGCGGGTCAGCGAAGTGTGCCGCGACAAGGATCTGGAGCTTGTCGTCGGCGGCGGGGTCAGCCCCGATTCCATTCCGCTGCTGTCCAGCGTGCTGCCTGCCCGGCTTGATCGGTTCGAAACGCGCAAGGTCGTGTTCGACGCCAACATCGTCAAAAATCCGGCGGTGGCGAGCGGCGGGATGGAGCTGGCGATGGAGTTCGAGCTGCTCTGGCTCAGGAACAAGCGCGATTATTACCAGAACATCGCCTCCGAAGACGAAGCCCGGATCGACATGATGGAGCAGCGCCAGCGCACTGCGGTGAAGGCTGCGGCCTGATCCTTATGGCCAAGATGCGCGTTGCCGATCTGATCGCCCGTCTCCTTGTCGAGCACGGGATCACCGATGTGTTCATGCTCACCGGCGGCGGGGCGATGCATCTCAACGATGCGCTCGGCCGTGCGCCGGGTTTGCGCAAGGTGTTCACCCACCACGAACAGGCTGCGGCGATCGCGGCGGAAAGCTATGCCCGCTTGTCAAACCGGCCGGCGGCGGTGAATGTCACCACCGGGCCGGGCGGGGTCAACGCGCTGAACGGCGTCTATGGCGCCTATGTCGATTCGATCCCGATGATCGTGGTCTCGGGCCAGGTGAAGCGCGAAACGTGCGCGTTCAATTATCCGATCCCGCTGCGCCAGCTTGGCGATCAGGAAGTCGATATCGTCGCCATGGTGCGCGGCATCACCAAGTATGCCGTCGTGCTCGATGATCCCAAAGACGCGCGGCGCGTGGTCGAAAAGGCGATTTATCTGGCCACGCGCGGGCGGCCCGGCCCGGTGTGGATCGATGTGCCGATCGATGTGCAGGCAGCGCCGGTCGAGTTTGATCTGCTCGAACCGTTCGATCCCGCCAGCGAAGACCGCATGGGCGAGGCGGTCAACACCGCATCCGAACTCGGCGCGCTGGAAGGCGCAGCGCTCGCGCAAGAAGTAACCGTGTTGCTGGCTGAGCTTTGCGCGGCGGAGCGGCCAGTGGTTCTCGCCGGCGCCGGGGTGCGCCTGTCGGGCCAGCATGCTGCGTTCCTCAGCTTTGCCGAGCGGCTTGGCGTGCCCGTCGTCACCGGCTGGAATGCGCACGATGCGATCCCGAACACCCATCCGCTTTATATCGGGCGGCCCGGCACGGTGGGTGATCGCGGCGGCAACTTCGCGGTGCAGACCGCCGATTATGTGCTGGTGCTGGGCTCGAGGCTCAATATCCGCCAGATCAGCTACAACTGGCAAAGCTTTGCGCGCCATGCGCGCGTCGCCATGGTCGATATCGATCGCGCCGAACTGGACAAGCCGACGCTGTCGCTGCACCGCCCGGTCCACGCCAACTTGCGCGATTTCTTTGCCGCCGCCGCCGCTGCGCCGCTGCCGCAAAACGATCAAGCCGATGCCCGCGCCGCGTTCCTCGCGCGCAGCAAGGCGCGCGCCGCGCGCTATCCGGTGGTCCTTCCCGAGTACCGGACGACCGAGGGCCTCATCAATCCCTATGTCTTTGGCGAGGCGCTGTTTGCTGCGCTCGAAGAAGGTGACATCGTCGTCAGCGGCGATGGCACCGCCTGCGTCACGATTTTCCAGACCGCTGATCTCAAGCCGGGGCAGCGGCTCTATACCAATTCGGGCTGTGCCTCGATGGGCTATGACCTGCCCGCCGCAATCGGCGCTTATCATGCCGGCGGCGGGCGGCGGATCATCTGTCTGGCGGGCGACGGCAGCATCATGATGAACCTGCAGGAGCTGCAGACCATCGTCGGCGGGCGGCTGCCGATCAAGATCTTCGTGATCAACAATGATGGCTACCATTCGATCCGCCAGTCGCAGCAGAACCATTTTCCCGACAACATCGTGGGCTGCGGGCCCGATAGCGGGCTGACCTTCCCCGATTTCACGCGCCTTGCGGGCGGCTTCGGCCTGCCTGCGGCGCAGGTGAGCACGCATGCCGGCCTTGCCGCGGCGATCCGCGCGGCCTTGGATGGCGAGGGGCCGCAATTGTGCGAAGTGATGATCGACAAGCGGCAGGAATTCGCGCCGAAGCTCAGCTCGCGCAGACTGGAGGATGGCACGATGGTTTCGCCCACCCTGGAAGATCTCTCGCCGTTCCTCCCGCGTGAGGAACTGGCCGAGGCCATGGCGCTGCATCCGGTTCTAGCCGCTCCGGTCGCGCCGTGATCCGCCACATCATCTTCGATCTGGATGGCACGCTGATCGACAGCAACATCGTCTGCGTCCAGATCCTTTCCGAGATGCTCGCGGCGCGGGGAGTCCACGATGGCATCAATCCCGTGGTCGCGCGCGCGTTCATGAGCCGGGGCGGGGTGGATATGGTCGCGGGGTTGCTGGGCGATGCCTGCATCGATCCCGCCGCCGATCTGGCCGAATTTCGCGCCCGGTATCAGCGCCACCCCACTCCGCCTGAAACCGTGTTTCCCGGTGTGACGCAAGGGCTGCGCCGATTGCGCATCGCGGGTTATGTCCTCTCGATCTGCTCCAACAAGCCGCAGGTGCTGTGCGATCAGGTGCTGGCCGAAACCGATCTGGCGGAACACTTTGCGGTCGTCGTTGGCGGGCGCGCCGGATTGCGGGCCAAGCCAGCGCCCGATCTGCTCGATGCGGCGCTGGGAGAACTTGGCGCCGTGTCGAAAGAATGCCTCTATGTTGGCGATAGCGAGCTTGATCACGCGGTCGCGCAAAGTGCGTCGATGCCGTTTCATTTCATGACCTATGGCTATGCGGCGGCGGATTGGGTGCCCGAGGCCTGCGCTACCCATGCCTGCTTTCCCAGCCTGATTGACACGATCGTCACCGCTCGCGTCCATGCTTGAAGCGGCGGCCGTGCAGGCGCTGCTTGCCGACAATCGCCACATTGCGATCACCGGGGCGAGCGGCTGGCTCGGCTGCGCGACGCTCGATCTGCTGGCGCGCGCGCTGGGGGATCGCTTTGCCGCGCGGGTCAGCTGCTATGGTTCGGCGGCGCGGATGATCGATCTGGGCGAGGGCCGGGTGGTGCCCCAGCGCCCGCTCAGCGAGTTGAGCGCGCTTGAGGCACCAGGTGTCTGGGTGCTGCACTATGCCTTTCAGACCAAGGAGCGCGCCGAGGCGATGGACGAGGCGGCCTATCGCGCCGCCAACCAGGCGATCAGCGGTTGCGTTATCGCCGCGCTGGGCCATATCGATGCCGAGGCCGTGTTCGTCGCCTCGTCGGGCGCGGCGAGCAAGGCCGATGATCCAGCGGCCAGCCCGGCGATGCGGCTCTACGGCGCGATGAAGCGCGATGATGAGGCGCGTTTTGCCGCGTGGGCGCAGGCGGGCGGGCGGCGGGCGGTGATCGGGCGGATATTCAATCTCACCGGCCCTTACATGAACAAGCATGATGCTTATGCCATGGCCAGTTTCATCCGCGATGCGCTCGGCCATCGCCCGATCCGGGTGAACGCCCCGCGCGAGGTCGTGCGCGGCTATGTCGCGATCCGCGAGCTGATGTCGCTGGTGTTCGCGCTGCTGGCGGCGGATGGCCCGCCCGGCGAGGTCGTCCGCTTCGACAGCGGCGGCGCGGCGCTCGAATTGGGCGAGGTGGCGCGCATCGTCGCGCAGGCGCTGGGCGGGGGCACGACCGAACGGGCCGCCGTCACCGAGCCTGCGCCCGATCGCTATGTCGGCGATAGCGCGGCTTATGCGGCGCTGCTCGCGCGTTATGGCATTGCGCCGGTGCCGCTCGATGTGCAGGTCCGCGAGACCGCGCCGTGGATCGGCAGGGTTGCCGATCCCGGTCGATAGGTTAAACGCTGACCTTGCGCGCGGACCCGGTTTTAGGGCAACGGCAGGCTGAAGCGTGGCAGGATATCCAAGGAAAATCGCTCCCCATGATCGCATCTGGCTTGTCTGAGTATCGCTTCGCTGCAAACTGCGCGTCGCTTGCCCGGTTCTTCCGCGCGGCGGCCGGTGCCTGCGCGATCAGTCTGGTGCTGAGCGCGCTGCCAGTGGCCGCACAGATTGATCCCAGCAGCCTGCCCATGGGGTCTCCGCTCGATCCTTCAAACAGCTTTCCGCAAGGCGGCCTTGGCGGCGGGCAGGGCCAGGGCGGAAGCGGTGGCCGGCAATCGGTGCCGTATCAGCCGGTCACGATCGGCCAGTCCTCTGGTGTTGATGAAGATGTTTCGGGCGTCGCCACAGGCGGCCCGCGGCTCAATGCCAATGGCTTGCTCGATCTGGACAGCCTGAAGCTGCGCCAACCGGCCAAGCCCGGCGAGTTCGAAATCTGGATCAGGCAGGTGACGGGGCGTCCCCTGAAGCGTTTCGGGGCCGATCTGCTGCTGCCGGGCGCTGGCAATTTCGCGATGCCGGCCACAGCGACGATCCCGCCCGATTATGCCCTCAATATCGGCGACACGGTGTCCATCGCGCTGAGCGGCTCGGTCGAAGGCAGCGCCGACCTGCCGATCGACCGCGACGGCAATATCTATCTCGCCAATGTCGGTTCGGTGTCGCTGCTGGGTGTGCGCTACCGCGACTTGTACGATCGCATTGCTGCTGCGGTTGGCCGCAAGTATCGCGGTTATGAAGTCGCGGTCTCGATCAAGCGGCTGCGCGGCGTGCGGGTCTATGTCACCGGCTTTGCCAACCAGCCCGGGGCCTATTCGGTGAACAGCCTTTCGACGCTGGTCAACGCCGTGCTGCAATCGGGCGGTCCATCGCCGGGCGGCAGTTTCCGTTCGGTCAAGCTCTACCGCAATGGCCGCGAGGTCGCCGATTTCGATCTTTACGAGCTGCTGCGCAAGGGCGACCGCGCGCGCGATCCTCTGCTTGAAAACGAGGACGTGCTGTTCATTCCGCCCGTGGGCAAGCAGGTCGCGGTGGTGGGCAGCATCAACGAAGAGGCGATCTACGAAACCAAGCCGGGTGAAAGCGTGGCTGACATGATCGCGCTTGCCGGCGGGCCGACCAACGTCGGCGATGCCTCGCGCGTCATTCTCTACCGATTGAGCGACCAGAACACCGTGGGCAGCCGCGAACTTGATCGGCGCGCCGCCGCTAGCATGGTGGCGGAAGGCGGCGATATCCTGCAGATCCTGCCCGAAGGCACTTTGGCGCGCTCGCTCGAAAAGCAGCAGGCGGTCGTGCGGATCGAGGGCGAGGTGAACAAGCCGGGCAATTATTTCGTGCCGCCCAATACCCCGCTTGCGACAGTGATCGAGATGGCTGGCGGGCTGACCCAGCGCGCGTATGTTTATGGCACCCGCTTCTCGCGCGAATCGGTGCGGGCCCAGCAGCGGCAGAGCTTCCTCGAAGCGGTCGATCAGATGGAGCTGTCGCTGGCCGCAGCGCCGCTCAGCGGCGACCGGCTGATCGACGCGGGCGAACGCGCTTCCCAGATCGCGGCTGCGCGCAGTTTCCTTGAAAAGCTGCGCGGCCATGAGCCCGACGGGCGGCTGGTGATCGATCTGGCTGCGGCAGACCGCGCGCTGCCCGGCGATCTGCTACTCGAAAACAACGACCGGGTGATCATTCCGCCCCGCGTGGAAACGGTCGGCGTGTTCGGCGCGGTATACCGCCCGGCTTCGTTTTTGCTGAACCCGAGCAAGGCGGTGCTGGTGAAGGACTATCTTGAACAAGCGGGTGGCCCGATCCGCGGCGGCGACCGGGGCAATATCTTCGTGGTCCGCGCCAATGGTTCGGTGCTGACCAAACGGCGCGGCGCGCTGAAAGCGACGGTGCTCCCCGGCGATACCGTGTTTGTGCCGATCCGCACGCAATCGTCATCGGTGCTGGCCAAGATCCGCGACATCTCGCAAATCCTGTTCCAGTTCGGCTTCAGCGCTGCCGCGCTGGCGACGATCAAGTGACCGGCCAAGGGATGAGAGCGCCGCGCTCCATCGTCGGCACGCTGGCCGCGCATCCGGTCCTGCGCCGTCCGTGGCTGCGGCGCGGGATCGTGGTCCTGCTCGTCGCCATATGCGTCGTGCTGGCGTTCTTTCCGCAGCAATACCGCGCGGCGGCAAGCCTCACGCCTACCGATCCCCCCAACCTTGGCCCCAGCAACGCGTTTGGTCAGTTGGCGGTGGGCAACGTGTTTGGCAATCAGACCGCTGTGGAAGTCGCCGTGCGGGTCGCGCACAGCGAGTTTGTCCGCTCGATCGTCTCGCGCAAGCTCGATCTGCCCAAAGTGCTCGGCAAAACGCCGACCGAGACGCATCGCTGGCTTGAGCGCAAGGTTGATATCAATGCGCTGCGCGGCGGGATCATCGAGTTTGAGACCGTGCTGGGGGATGCGGGTCTCGCGCTGCGCGTGGTCGATGCCTATGGGCAGGCGGTGCGGGAGCATCAGGCCGATATCTCGCGCGAGCAGACCTTCAAAAAGCGCGATATCCTGCTCGAACTGATTGCCTCGGCCAGCGACAAGCTGGCCAAGGCGCAGCTCGCCTACGATGATTTCCGCCTGCAAACCCGCTATAGCAGCCCGCAGGCCGCGTTCTTCGCCGCAGGTGATCGCATCCCGGAGCTGGAAGCCATGCTCCGGGCCAAGGAAGTCGATCTGAGCGCCATTCGCCAGTTCGCAACCGATCAAAACATCCGCGTGCGTCAGGCGCAGGCCGAGATCGCTTCGCTGCAATCGCAGCTTGCCGAAATCCGCTCGCTTTCGCCATCCAGTCGCAGCTCGGTAGGCGATGTTGTGCGCCAATCGACCCAGGCGGAAAAGCTCAAGCGCGATCTGGATACCGCGCGCACCGTCTATGAAAACTACAAACGGTATCTGCAAGGCGCGGTGGCCGAAGATCTGACGTCCAACGTCAATGTCCGCATTCTCGAACCGGCCTACGTCGATTCAGCGATCCAGTACCGCGTGACGCCGTTGGCCTTGGCGGTGCTGCTATTGCTGCTGGGCGCGGCGATCGAATTCTACCTCATGCGACCACCGCTTGAGCGGATGAAGCAGGCGGCATGACCGCTGCGCCGCTTACCGCGCAGGCCGTGCCGCCGCCGGGCTTGTCACCCGATATCTCGGTTGTCATTCCCTGCTACAACGAGGAAGAAAACGCCGCCGCGATCTGCGGCGCGGTTATCGGCGTGCTGGAACCGCTGGACCTGACGTTTGACATCATTTTCATCGACAATAGCTCCAGCGACCGCACGGTCGAGATTATCCGATCGCTCTGCGCCAGCGATCCGCGCGTGCGCCTGATCGTCAACACACGCAATTATGGCCAGATGCGCTCGCCCACGTATGCCGTCTATCAGGCTGGCGGGCGCGCGGTGATCGGGATGTCCGCCGATTTTCAGGATCCGCCCGCGCTCTTGCCGCAGATGATCGCGCGCTGGCGCGACGGCGCGGATATTGTGCTCGGCGTGCGGCAGGAAGAACGCGCGAATGGCGCGTTTTTGCGCTTTTCCCGCGCGGTTTCGTATTGGCTGGCCAGCAACTATAGCGATTATCCGGTGCTCCCGGGCGCGACCGGATTCGGTCTGTATGACGGCCGCGTGATCAATGCGATCCGCCAGCTGGCAGAGCCTGAACCGTTCTTTCGCGCGATGCTGGTCGAAACTGGCTACCGGCTGGAGACCATCCCCTATCCGCGCCCGCCGCGCGCGGGCGGCAAATCCAAGAACGGGTTTTTCGCGCTGCTCGATTTTGCGATGTCGGCGCTGGCCGGCTCGTCGAAACGGCTGCTGCGTTTTCCGATCTATCTGGGTGTGTTCGGTGCCTTGATGACCTTGATGATGCTCATCGGGGCGCTGCTGGCCTTTGCGTTTGATCGCCCCATCGCCGGGTGGCTGATCGCGGCGGTGGTGCAGGCGGAGCTTGCGCTGCTGTTTGCCTTTCTTGGCCTGCTGGGTGAGAATATCCGCATCATTTCGGAGCGGACCCGCGGCACGCCGCTCGTGCTGGAGCGCGAGCGGGTCAACTTTCCGACGGATTGAGCCATGCTGCCCCTGCCGCGCGCGCGTCTGATGGAATTGTGGCGCTATTATCAGGCGGCCATCGTCAACACCGTGTTCGGGCTGGGCATGTATTCGCTGCTGGTGTGGCAGGGTCTCAATATCTTTGCCGCGCAATT
>NZ_CAMBTS010000076.1 GCF_945870625.1 Novosphingobium sp. Chol11
GTCACCGCCACCGATGCCGACGCGGGCGACACGGTTACTTTTGCCATCACCGGCGGCGCGGATGCGGCGAAGTTTGCGATTGATGCGGACACGGGCGCGCTGACGTTCCTGTCGGCACCGGACTTCGAGACGCCGGGCGATATCGGCGGCGACAACATCTACAACGTGATCGTCTCGGCCAGCGATGATGTTTTCAGCACGGAGCAGGCCATCGCCGTCACGGTGATCGATGGGACCGATACGCTCTATGGCACCGAAGACGCCGACACGCTGATCGGCACGAACGGCGTCGACATCATCTACGGCCTTGGCGGCAACGATTTGCTCGATGGCGGCACCAGCAAGGATACCATGTACGGCGGGGCGGGCGATGATACCTATCTCGTCGCTGTGGTCGGCGACCGGGCGATCGAGCTGGCGGATGAAGGAACCGATACGGTCCTTACCGGGCTGAGCCTCTACCGGCTGCGCGATCACGTCGAAAACCTGACATTGACCTATGTTGAGGGCGGCGGCAGCCGGGCCGTGGGCAATGTGCTGGCCAATGCGATCACTGGCGCTGCGGGGGCGGATACGCTGGTCGGCAACGAGGGGAACGACACCCTGCTGGGCATGGGCGGGATCGACAACCTCAGCGGCAGGACCGGCAACGATCTGCTCGATGGCGGCATCGGGGGGGATTCGATGCTCGGCGGTTTCGGCGATGACCGCTTCATTGTCGATGATATCGGCGATGTCGTGCGCGAAGGCATCGATGCCGGCCGCGATGTGGTCGAAGCTTCGGTCAGCTACACGCTCATCTCGGGCAATGTCGAGGAACTGACCCTGACCGGGGCCGGGGCCATCAATGGCACGGGCAACCGGATTGCCAATGCCCTGACCGGCAACGGCGCCGACAATATCCTGTCTGGCGCAGGCGGCAACGACACGGTGCTGGGCATGGACGGCAACGACACGCTGAACGGCGGCACCGGGCAGGACACGCTGACCGGCGGGCTGGGCAGCGACACCTTCCTGTTCGCCTCCAAATCGACCGCGTCGCTGGGCAGCACGGTCGATCTCGTGACCGATTTCAGCAGCGCCGAGGGCGACAAGCTGGCGTTCAGCAAGGCGGTGTTCACCGGGCTCGGCGCGGTCGGCGCGCTGCTGAGCGATGCCTTTCACACAGGCACCGTCGCACTCGATGCGACCGACCAGATCATCTACGATGCGGCCACTGGCAACCTCTACTTCGACGCCGATGGCAACGGCCGCCGCGCGGTCCAGTTGCACGTGGCGACCATCGGCGCAAGCGATCACCCCGCGCTGACGTTCGACGATTTTCTCATCATGGCATGATGGGGGGACGGGGGGCTGAGGCGCGCCCCAATTGACCTGCGGCTAGGGCGCGGTGCAATCCTGCGGGATTGGCGCGGCCGCATAGCTGGCGCGGACCAGCGTGCGCAGCACGGCGCGGATTCGCTCCCAATCGGCGTCGGTTTCCAGGGCGACGCCGGCAAAGCCGCCGACCGCCTTGGCCGACAAGGCGAGATGCTGAACCGCGGCAATCAGGGCGGCATTGGTCGCGCCGACATCAATGCCGACCGGACTTGCCAGATTGCCCCGGCGCGTTTCCACCCATTGGCCGAGCGCGCGGGCACGGGCCGCCGCGAGGCGCGCCGTCACCGGGGAGGGATCGAACACTTCCCACGCGGCAATGCGCAGCAGCAGGTCCGACGCACGGAAGGCGCTCACCAGCGATAGGAGCAACTGCTCGATCAGCGCTGGATAAGTCTCGAATCGGGTGCCCTCCGGCTGGGCCAACAATTCCTGAAACAGATCGGCCAGGTCCAGACCAATCGCGTCGACCAGTCCGTCGATCCCGCCATAGTACCGATAGATTAGTTGTTTGTCGCATCCGGCTCGCCGCGCAATCGCGTTGACCCCGAATTTGCTGAAGCCTTCCTCGGCAAGGACCGCCTTGGCCGCATCGAGAATGACTTGCTCGGTGTGCGAGCGGTTGCGCGTAGCGGCGGTTTCGGTGGGTTTGATGGCCATGCAATGTCTCCAATCGCGCCACAGGTATGCGCTTTGAGGAGTGCCTGCAAACTTTTTTCACCAGTCGGTGACAAAAGTGCTTGCGTCCGTCACCGTATGGTGACATATGAGTGTCACCACGCAGTGACAAGGTAACCAAGCATGAACCCGACCCTTCCTCGCACCATTGCAAACCCGGCCACCGGGGACCGCATCATCTTCATCCAGTCGCCGCTGCTGGGCGACAGCGACTGGCTGGTGTTTCGCTGCATCCTGCCGCCGCATGCCGCGGGCGCGCCGCTCCACAGCCACAACGCGATGACCGAGACGTTTCTGGTCGAAAGCGGTGCGCTCGAAATCGATCTGGGCGGCGGCCGGACCCGGATCTTGCGCGCCGGTGAGACAATGACGATCAAGCCGGGCACGCCGCACGGGTTCCGCAATCCGCTGGATACCGAAACGCGTTTCGTAACCACCGCCGATCCCGGTGCCGATCTCGAACTGTTTCTGCGCACAATCTATCAGTTGGAAAGCGACCGCATCAGCGCAGCGCGCAGTCTGCCGAGCATCGCGCTCATGCTCGCCAGCGTGATGGCACGCACCGATATGGTGATCTCCGGGTTGCCGCGCTGGATTCAGCGGGCCTGCCTGATCCTCGCCGCTGTCATCGCCAAGGCGCTTGGTCTCGAGGCGATCGCGCCGTTCACCACGCGTGCGCAAGGGGCGGCCTGATGAACGCGAAGACACTGAGCGGCGCTGTTGCCATGACTCTGGGGGTCGGATTCAACATCCCCTATGCGGTCCTCGCCGCGCTCTATGACTATCCGCAGATCCTGCGCCGACCAGCGTCGGAAGCGCTGCAAAGGTTTGCCGATGGCGGCGCCCCGCTTATCCTCGCGTGGTACGCGTTCATGATCACAGCGCTTGCGCTGATCCCGGTCGCGGTAGCGCTCTGCATCACACCGATGCGTCTGCAGCGGAGCCCGGCGCTCGCGCTAGGGGCGGCGTTGGCTGGCGCGCTGGCCGGGATTGTGCAGGCGATCGGTCTGGCCCGCTGGGTGTTCGTTGTGCCAGCGCTTGCCAGAGATGCCGGGTCCAGCGCGGCACAAGCCTCGTTCGACGTGCTGAACGCTTATGGCGGGGTCGCCATCGGCGAGAACCTTGGCCAGCTGCTCACCGCCGGGTTTGCCGCGCAAGTGGCCCTGATGCAGCGCCGCGAAGGCGCGCGGCGGCAGGCGCTGGCGGGCTTCCTCGCCGCTGCCGCGATTGCGAGCGGGACGGGCGAGGGGATCGCGCTGGCGCTCGGCGGGGAGGGACAGATGTTCTCGCTGGCGACGATTGCAGGCTTCCTCGCGCTCAGCGTCTGGCTGGTGGCGACCGGCACCGCGATGATCGGTGCACCTCGGCAGCAGCGGACCGGGCTCGCACCCGCCGCCTGATCCGCTTCCCTCAATTTCACGATTTCGGACCCGCTTCGGCGGCAGCGGGACCGCTTTGCCTCTTGCCGCCATGGAGAATGACGATGAATATTGAAACCAAAGCCTTCTTCGCCGCCTTTGCCGCGACCAGCAGCATCTTCTTCGGGATGGGCGCAGCAAAGGCCCAGGATGCTGATCCTGCCACCCGTGATGGCTTTTCGGGCACCATCGCTGGCGGCGTTGCTACCGTTCCCGAATATGAAGGTGCCGCCAGGCAGCGGGTGATCCCGCTGGTTTCGGGCGAACTGCGCTGGGACAAGCGGTACTTCGCCATCGAAGGCGTCACCGCCCGCATGAATGTCCTCAACAGCGCCACCTTCGAATTCGGACCGGCCGCCGATCTGACCTTTGGCCGGCGCGCCAGCGTGAAATCGCCTGCCGTGCGCGCGCTCGGCCGGATCGACGATGCTTATCAGATCGGCGCTTTTGCAGCGGTGAAAACCGCATCGCTGATCACCGAAGGCGACGAACTGCGGCTCTCGGTTCAGGGGACCCGCGATGTCAGCAATGTTCACAAGGGCTGGGTGGGCGAAGCTGCCGTGAAATACCGCCTGCCGGTCGGCCGCAAGCTTGCGCTCGCGACGCAGGTCGCGATGCGCTTTGCCGATGATAACTATGCGCGCACCTACTTCTCGGTATCGCCCGCAGGGGCCGCAGCCAGCGGGCTTGTGCCCTTCGCGGCCAAGGGCGGGGTCAAGGATATCGGGGTTTCGATGACCGCGACGTATGCGCTTTCGGATCGCTGGTCGCTGCTCGGTTATGGCGGATATCGCCGCCTTGTGGGCGATTTCGCCGACAGCCCGGTTGTCAGCAAAGCAGGGGACCGCAATCAATTGACCGGCGGCGTCGGCGTTGGGTTCAGCTTCTGAACCCGGACCTCAGCCAAAAGCCAGTACCAGAAACGGGGGCGAGTGAATCTGCATGGGATTGCTCGCCCCTGCCGCGCGCCCTTACATCAGGCGGTAGTGGAAATCGTAAGCCGAGGCCTTGGCGTCGCGCGCGTGGATCAGCATTTCGCCGCGCGCGCCGACATAGGCTCCGGTGCCGCCGACAATCGCCAGCGCGCTGTCCACGCCGTCGAGCACCGGGCCGGCGACCATGATCTGGCCATCGGCCAGCATCAGCGTCAAGTGGCATTCCAGCGCCTTGCCAACCACCATTCGCACGCAAATGCCCTGATTGCTGCCGACTTTCGTCACATTGGCGGCGTCGAAGATCTCGTTGGTGAAGGTTGCCACATCGCCGACATTGTCTGCAGCGGTGCCACCGTGCAGGCTTATCGTGTCGGTGGTGGCGCGCTCGACCAGGTCGATCTGGCGCACCGCCGGAGCGGCGGCATTTGCGGGCAGGGCCAAGGCAAGGGCGAGCACGGCGGCAGGCAGAGTTAGGCTACGCATGGGATGTGGCTCCTTGTAGAAAACGATCAGGCTAGAAAACGATCAGGCGGGCTTGCCGTGTTGCGAGGCATCGCCCGCAGGCGAGTGGCCGCGATTGTGCGGGCGCCCGATCAGCATATAGGCAAGGCCGGCGGCGATGATACCGTTCATCGTCAGCGCCATCGACCAGGCGATTTACCAAGGCAGGTCTCCGGCGGCGGGGCGCAGCATGATCGCCATCGCACTCAACCCCGAGCCAGCCGCTGGCTTTCTCCATGTCATCGCGGGCATAGGGCGCGGCCGCTCAGCGGCGGCTGCGGGCCTGCAAAGGGCTTTGGCCAAAGCGGCGGCGGAAGCTGCGCGAAAAATGGCTCACATCGGAAAATCCGCAGGCCACCGCCACTTCAATCCGGCTGAGACCGGTTTCGCGCAGCAAGCGCCTTGCCGCATCGAGCCGCAGCGCCAGATAATGCTGGCCGATGGTCTGCCCGATGTGCTGGGCAAACAATCGCTCCAGCTGGCGCAGCGAGACGCCCGCCCGCGCAGCCAGATCGCGCCGGTCCAGCGGTTCGGCGATATGCGCCTCCATCGCGGCGAGCGCGGCGACAACGCCGGAGTGGGATACGTGATACCGCGCCGCCAAGGCTTGCCGCTGCGCGCCGCTGCCCTCGCGCGGCTGGGTGCGGATGAACCATTCGCCCACTTGCGCGGCGATTTCCGGGCCCTGATGCCGCCCGATCAGCTCGACCGCGAGATCGAGCCCGGCGGTGCCGCCCGCGCAAGTGATGCGCGGGCCATCGATCACATAGAGTCCGCCTTCCACCGCAAGCTGCGGAAAGGCCTCGCGAAAGGCGGGTTCATGCTCCCAGTGCACCGTGCAGCGCCGCCCCGCCAGTAGCCCCGCGCGGGCGAGGATATAGGGCCCGCCCGAAACCCCGGCGATGATCGTGCCGCGCGCCGCCGCCGCGCGAAGCCGGGAAAAAGTCTCGCTGTCGGCAAAGGCGGAAGGGTTGCCTCCGGCGCAAACGAACAGGATGTCGCAGGGTTCGGCCCGGGCATCGGGCACGCCATCGACCACGATTTCGACGCCGTTCGAGGCGCGCGCCGGGGCACCTGCCACCGAATAATGCCGCCAGCGATAAAGCGTGCGGCCAGAAAGCGTATTGGCCGCGCGAAACGCTTCGACCAACACGGCGTAGCTCATCAGCGCGAAATCATCGATTAGCAGGAAGCCAAGCACCAGCGCGGCGTCGCGCCGGGTCATCGCGCTGCCGTTCAAGGTCATGCTTGCAGCAGCAGCGGCGGGCAGATAGAGCGCGCGCTCTCTTGCCGCTTCAGGCGCTGGCTGCGGGCCCGCGGCCCTTTTTTGATCAGAAGGAACTATCGCTGTGTCTTCCAGCTCGTTTGTGGTCACCCTGTCATGCCTCAATCAGCCGGGCATTGTCGCGCGCGTTTCCACCCTGCTTTTCTCGCATGGCGGCAATATCGTCGAGGCGCACCAGTTTGACGATACGCTGACCGGCAAGTTCTTCATGCGGGTGGTGTTCAATCTGGCCGACGCCGCTGCCTATCCGGCGCTTCAGGCCGAATTTGCCGATGTTGCGGCAGGCTACACGATGACCTGGACGCTGCGCCCGGCCGAGCAGCGGCGCAAGGTTCTGCTGCTGGTTTCCAAGTTCCACCATTGCCTTGCCGATCTTCTCTATCGCTGGCGGCTGGGCGAATTGCCGATGGACGTGGTCGGCATCATCTCGAACCATCCCCTCGAGACTTATACCGGGCTCGATTTCGCCGATGTGCCGTTTCACTATCTGCCGATCACCAAAGAGACCAAGCCGCAGCAGGAAGCACAGATCAAGGCCATCGTGACCGAGACGGGGACCGATCTGATCGTGCTGGCGCGCTATATGCAGATCCTGTCCGATGATCTCGCCGCCTTCCTCTCGGGCCGGTGCATCAATATCCACCATTCGTTCCTGCCCGGGTTCAAGGGGGCCAAGCCTTATCATCAGGCGCATGCGCGCGGGGTCAAGATGATCGGCGCGACCGGGCATTATGTCACCACCGACCTCGATGAAGGCCCGATCATCCATCAGGATGTCGAAGCGGCGACGCATGCCGATACGCCCGACGATCTTGTGCGCAAGGGCCGCGATGTCGAGCGGCGCGTGCTGGCCGAAGCGGTGCGGCTCCATCTGGAAGACCGCGCGCTGGTCAATGGCGACAAGACGGTGGTGTTCCGCAGCTAAAGCGCGGCATTAACCAACCGCGGTGCGCTTTGTCTTCTTGGGATCGTCGAACGGCAAGGGCTGCGCCGTCGCCGCCAACGCGCCGCCCGCGGTCATCAGCGTCAGCGGCGTTCCGGGAACCGCCTTGTCCGGCGCCAGCCGCACGATCGCGAGCGCGCGGCCGGTGATCTTCGAGACCATGCCCAAGGTCGCCACGCCCACCTCCACGTCGTCCGCCAGCAGCTTGTCGCCGGGCTGGGTCACGTAATCGCTGGCCACTTCGAGCCCGTAGATCCGGAAGCGCTCCCGGCCTTTGAGCCGGTAATGCGCATCCGCCCCGCGAAATCCGGTCTTTCCCGGGCTGACGGTGAAATCGAGGCCAAGCTCCCACAGACTGTCGCCCACCGAGCCATCGGGGAATGGGAAGAATTCTGACATATCATAGGGATAGAACAGCAAGTAGCTTTCCACCCGCAGCAGATCGAGCGCGGTGAAGGCGCAAGGCCCGATGCCGAAGGCCGCGCCCTTATCCAGAATGGTATCCCAGATCATCGGCGCGTCACAGGCGCGGCAGAAGATTTCATAGCCGCGCTCGCCGGTGTAGCCGGTGCGTGAAATCGTCACCGGCGCGCCGAACAGGGTGGTGGCGGTATGCGCAAAGTAGCGCAGATCGCGGATGCCGGGCACATGCTCTGCGAGGAAATCGACCGCTGCGGGGCCTTGCAGCGAGAGATCGTGGAGGTCATCATCGAACAGCATCGCGACATTGCGGCCCGCGCTGGCCGCGCTCAGCATCTCGTGCCCGGTGCCTGACCCGTGCACCACCATCCAGCTGTTCGGCCCCATCCGGTAGAGCACGCAATCGTCGATGAACTTGCCATCATCGTTGAGCATCGTGGCGTAAGCGGATCGGCCCGGGGCAATTTTGCTGACTTCGCGCGTCGTGACCATATTGAGCACGCCAGTGGCATGCGGGCCGATGATGTGCACTTTCTTGAGGCCCGAGACATCCATCAGCCCGGCCTTGGTGCGGATCATCGTGTGATCATCCTGCACATCGTGGGCATAAGTCCACGCAGTGCCCATACCGTTCCAATCTTCCAGCGCGGAACCGAGCGCGATATGGCGGCTGGCAAGGGCTGAATGGCGCCAGGGCAGGGGCATGGGAAACCTCTTGTTTGCTGGTATGGAAACCTTGCGCGAAGTACCAATCGGGGCCGGGAGTGTCGAGGAACAAATTACCTCGTTGACAAGTTTCTTTCCTCTTGGGAAAGTCTAGCGCGGAGGCGGTCTGCGGAGTTTTGCGATGTTTTTTGCCGGTGACTGCCGATTCCTGCCCGCTCGGGGAGCGCCGCTTTGAGCGGGCAGGATATCAAGAGCCGCCCGGTCTATACCCCGCTGGCGCGCGATCCGGCGGGGCGGGCGCATTTGCTCATCATCGATGACGCAGCGCCCCCGGCCGAGGCGTTTGCGCCGGGCACCAGCGCCGCCGATTTTCCCGAAACGTGGAGCGTGGCCGCGCATTCGCAGGCGCTTCCGGCCCCGCTGGCGGGCAATGGCGCACAAGCCTTCCGCTCGGCCAGCCACCTTATCGCCATGTTGCGCCACCGGCTGGCGCGCGAGACCATGGGCCTGCGGCTCTATGCCATCGGCGCTGAGCATTTCTGCTGGGATGTCGCGGCCTGCGCCAGCGCGGCGGGGATGGGGCGCGACGAGTTTTTCCTCTACGCCGCCGGCAAGCCCGCGCGCCGCGTGGTCTGCGTCCATTGCCGAACCTTGAACGAGGGCGTCAGCACCAACCTGATCACTTGCACCGGATGCCACGCGCGCTTGTTCGTGCGCGATCATTTTTCGCGGCTGGGCAACGCGTTCATGGGTGTGCAGATCGATGCCGAAGTGCCCGGTGAGACGATCGAGATCGAGGAACTGAGCGCATGAGGGATCAGCCGGTCCTGTCGCTACGCGTTGCGGCGGCCGAAGCCATCGCGCCCACGCTGCGCCGCGTGTCGCTGCGCGCGGCGGATGGCGCGCGGTTGCCCCCGGCGGCGGCGGGCGCGCATATCACGCTCAGCCTTCCCGCATCCGGCCATGCCCGCCCGCTCAAGAACGCCTACACGCTGGTCAGCGCCGATCTCGAGCACGGCTATACCCTGATCGTGCGCCGCACTGATCCGACGCGCGGCGGATCGCAGCATATTCATGAGGCACTGGCCGTGGGCGACGTGCTCGAGGCCAGCGTGCCGCATAATCTGTTTGCGCTGCACAGCCAGGCGAAGAAAGTGCTGATGATCGGCGGCGGCATCGGGATCACCCCGCTGCTGGCGTTCATCGCGGCGCTGCGCGCGCGCGGCACACGGTTCGAACTGCATCAAATCTGCAACAGCGCCGACCTGCGGGTGTTCGCCGCGCTGATCGGCGCGCAGCCGGGCGAGGCGGTGCATCTCCACGCCGGACGGAGCACGTTCGACGCTGCGGTGGTTTTGGGCGCGCAGCCGCTAGGCACGCATGTCTATTCCTGCGGACCGGCGGCACTGATGGATGCGATCGCCGCGCAGGCAGCGGCGCTCGGCTGGCCCGCCAGCCATGTCCACCGCGAGGATTTCGGCGCGGCAGGCGGCGAGCCGTTCACCCTGACCATCGGCACATCGGGCGCGCGGATCACAGTCGCCGCCGATCAGACCATGCTGGAGGCGCTGGAGGCGGCGGGCATCGATGCGGGCTCGCTCTGCCGGGGCGGGGCCTGCGGGGTCTGCGCGCTGCCAGTGCGCGCGGGCGAGCTTGAGCACCGCGACCATTATCTGAGCGCGGACGAGCGCCAGTCGGGCGCCGTCGTGATGCCCTGCGTCAGCCGCGCACGCGGCGACAGCCTCGTGCTCGATATCTAAGGGAACGGGCAGCCAGATGACCATCGCGTTCAAACCTGACGAGACCTTTCGCGGCGATTTCCGCTATGCCAACAGCCCGGCGGCGATCCTGCGCTTTCCGTTTCCGTTCGATCAGGACAGCTACATGTACGGCATCAACATGGAGCCGCACACGCGCAGCACGATGGGCGGGGCGTTTGCAGCCGCGTTCGATGTCGATGAACATTATGTCGCCGAATGCGCCGAACGCGCCGCCGTGCTCGCCGCCGATCCGGGGCGCTGCCAGGTTTTGCCGCATATGGTCGAGGCCGAGTGGGACACGCTCGAACTGATCATGGAAAGCCTGAGCGCCGATTATCCCGAGCATTTCACCTTGGAGCGCGAGGGCGACGACTGGATCTGGACCAACCGGCCATTGAGCCTGCACCAGCGCTTTCGCTTCGGCGACCCATCCAGCCTGCCGCAGAGTCCGTTCGAATACATTGCGCGGCAGGCGCAGGGCGATTTCACCCTGCAGGACCAGCGCGACGGCACGCTCTACATGGATGGCGGCATCGCCACGACGCAGGCGGATTGGAGCCTCTCGTTCGATCTGGGCATGACCTTCCACGAATGGCACGGGCCGGTACCGCTGGCGCACCAGAAGGGCGTATTCGACCGCGCGCTGAGCTATCTGATGCGGGTGCGCTATGGCCATCCCGCGCGGCGGCTGAACTGGACGATGACTGTCCATCCCCGGCTCGACACCTCGCCCGAAAACTATCCGGTGTGGGGGGCCGGACCGCACCACTTTGACGGCGGACAACATCGGCGAGACGCTGCATTTGCGGGTCGAATTGCAGACATTCTACCGGCTGCCGCGCTCGAACGCGCTGCTGTTCTCCATCCGCGCCTATCTTGCCAGCATCGATGAGCTGGCGCGGGTGCCCAAATGGGGCCGCCGCCTCCACCGCGTGCTGCGCGATCTGCATCCCGAAATCGGCGCGTACAAGGGCACCGACCGGTTCCGCGCGCTGGCCGTGGCGCATCTCGCCAAGCGGGATGACGGCGCGCCGACGTCGCCGGGCATCGCGCCCGACTTTCAGTCCTTGCCCGCGTAGCCGGTCAGCGCAACCAGCGGATCGCCGCTGCGTCCGTCTGCCAGCAGATCGACGGTAATGCCGGTGAATCCGCTGCGCTCCAAGTAAAGCTTCACCAGCGCCGCGTGGCCTGCGGTATCCAGCTTGCGCCAGATCGCCACGGCCTTGGTCGGAAAGCAGCGGTTGGAAAAGCTGACCACGAACGGCGCGCCGGGGGCGAGCACGCGCCGTACATCGGAAAACACTTCGTGCGGGCGCTGGAGATACTGCACGCCGACGCAGCAGAGCGCGGCGTCGAAGGCATGATCGTCATAAGGCAGCGTCGGGAAATCGTTGAGGTTTTGCACAAACCAGTCGGTGAGGCGGGGATTGGCGCGCAGTTCATCGGCGTTCATGCCCTGACCGACAACCTCGTTATAAAAGTGGTCGGCGGGCAGATGGCTGACCCAGCTCGACATCAGGTCGAGCACGCGGGTCCCCGGCCGCAGCATGCGGCGATAACAAGCCGTCAGCGCGGCCACGGCTGCTTCATCGATATGGGTGACCAGCCGGGGCGGCGCATAGAACAGCAGGTCGTTGTCGATGTCCTGCTTGGCGAAGGCGTCTTGCGGTAACTCGGGGAACGGCTCGGTGTTCATGGATTCTCTTGCCGGATCGGGCCCATTTGTGGGCGAGGAGGGGAGCTTGTTCGTCTGTGCTTTGTTTCATGGCGCGGGTGGACGTCAATGGTTCGCAAGGACATTGGTCACCCGGCGCATGAAGGGCTAAGTGTGCAGCTGTGATCAAACGTCTCCTGCTTGCCCTCGCGGTGGCGCTTGCCCTTGTGCTGGGCCTCACCGTTACCGGAGTTTTCACCATGGCCACCGAAGAGCCGCCGTTCACCGTCGCAATGGTCGAGGGTGCATTCGAATTGCGCGATTATCCTGCACTGATCGCGGCGGAAGTGTCCGTCGGCGGCCAGCGCCGCGATGCCGCGAGCAAGGGCTTCCGCCTGCTGGCCGGATACATTTTTGGCGGCAATACCCGGAAGCAGCGCATCGCCGTGACTGCGCCCGTGACGCAGGCCCCAGCAGGCGGCGAGAAGATCGCGATGACCGCCCCTGTCCTGCTCAGCGGCGGCGGGCCGTGGACCATCCGCTTCATTATGCCGCGCGGATCGGCGCTGGAAACCCTTCCGACGCCAAACAATCCGGCGGTGAAACTGCGCGAACTGGCGCCCGCCCGCATGGCTGTGATCAGGTTCAGCGGCCTGGCCGGGCAAGCCAATGTCGATGCCAAGACGCAGGAGCTTGCGGGGTTCATCAAGGCCCAAAATCTTGCCGCAACCGGGCCTGCCGCGCTCGCGCAATACGATCCGCCGTGGACGCTGTGGTTTTTGCGCCGCAACGAGGTGATGATCCCGGTGGCGGGCGCTTCCGCACCCTGACCGGTCATTGTTCGAAGCTTAGACCCGGCTGTTGATGTAGGAGATCATGGTCTGGGCCTCCTCGACATGTTTGTCGAGCCGCGCGCGCACCACGTCGCGCACGCTGATGATCCCGACGAGCGCGCCCGCATCGAGCACCGGCAAATGGCGGAAGTAGCCGCGATCCATCAGCTCCATCGCATCGTTGATCGACGTTTCGGGCGTGACGGTGGTGACGTTGGGGGTCATCACATCGCGCGCGGCCAGCGCGTCCAGCCCGGTGCCTTTGGCGGCCAGCGCCTTGACCACGTCGCGCTCGCTCACGATGCCGACCAGGCTTTCGGGCCCATCGCACACGAGTACCGCGCCGATGCGCCGCGAGGCGATGGTCGTGACAATCTCCATTAGCGGCGTCTCGGGCTGCACGGAGACGATTGTGTTCCCTTTGACCTGCAGGATCGATGCAACATTCATGGCGCAAACCTCTCAAAAACCGGGGCTTCTTGAACGGCGACCGGCTGCCCGGTTAAACGAGCCAGCCGCCCCGCCGCGATGTTATCTCAAGGAATGCACAGAAGCGCGAGAAAATTGCAGACCTGCCCTTTAGAGTCTCATCGACTGTCGCTGGTGGGCATCCGGGTGGCGCAATCAGGCACTGCGCGGCGGGGCTTCGGGCTTAGCATGGCGCGATGCGTTATTCCGTTTTTTCGCTCGCGCGTCAGGCGCTCGGCGGCCACAAGGGTTGGGGTCCGGCATGGCGCGATGCCGCGCCGAAGGCGGCTGGCTACGATGTGATCATTGTCGGCGGCGGCGGACATGGCCTTGCGGCGGCCTATTACCTCGCGAAAGTCCACGGGATCGCCAATGTGGCGCTGTTGGAGCGCGGCTGGATCGGCGGGGGCAGCGCCGGGCGCAACACCACGATCATCCGCTCCAATTATCTGCTTCCGGGCAACGAAGGCTTTTACGAATGGTCGATGAAGCTGTGGGAAGGGCTTGAGCAGGAGTTCAATTACAACGCGATGGTCAGCCAGCGCGGCGTGCTCAATCTGATTCATAGCGATGCGCAGCGCGATGCTTACGCCCGGCGCGGCAATGCCATGCGCATGCACGGGGTCGATTGCGAATTGCTGGGCGTGGACGCGGTGCGCAAGATGGCCCCGTTCCTCGATTATGAGCAGGCGCGCTTTCCCATCCAGGGCGGGCTGCATCAGGCGCGCGGCGGCACCGCGCGGCATGATGCGGTGAACTGGGGCTATGCCCGGGCGGCCTCGGCGCTGGGCGTGGATATCATCCAGAATTGCGAAGTGACTGGCTTCCTCACCGACAATGCGGGCGCGGTGACGGGCGTGGAAACCACGCGCGGGGCCATTCGCGCGGGCAAAGTCGGCATGGCGGTGGCGGGCCGCTCGTCGCAATTGGCGGCCAAGGCGGGGCTGCGCCTGCCGATCGAAAGCCATGCCTTGCAGGCATTCGTCTCGGAAGGATTGAAGCCGCTGATCCCCGGCGTGATCACCTTCGGCGCGGGGCATTTCTATGTCAGCCAGTCGGACAAGGGCGGCCTCGTCTTCGGAGGCGATATCGATGGCTACAATTCCTATGCCTCGCGCGGCAACCTGCCGGTGATCGAGGATGTGTGCGAAGGCGGCATGGCCTTGATGCCGATGATCGGCCGGGCGCGGCTGCTGCGCGCATGGGGCGGGATCATGGACATGACGATGGACGGATCACCGATCATCGATCACACCCCGGTTCCCGGGCTCTATCTCAACGCGGGCTGGTGCTATGGCGGGTTCAAGGCGACGCCGGCCTCGGGCTGGTGCTTTGCCCATCTGCTCGCCACCGACCGGCCGCACGAGACCGCCAAGGCTTATCGCTATGATCGCTTTGCCACCGGGCACCTTCTCGACGAGAAGGGCATGGGGGCGCAGGCCAATCTGCATTGACATGAGGGGCTGACGCCATGCGCATTCCCTGCCCTTTCTGCGGACCCCGCGATTCCCGCGAGTTCGTCACACGCGGCGATGCGGCGCCCGTTCGTCCGGCTCAGGACGCGGGCGAGGCGGCGATGTTCGACTATGTCTATCTGCGCGACAACCCGGCGGGGGAGATCACCGAGTGGTGGTATCACGCCAGCGGTTGCCGCCAATGGCTGCGCGTGACGCGCGATACGGTGACGCATGCGGTGGCCGGGGCGAGCCTGGCGCCGGATGGGACGGCATGAGCGGCAGACTTGCCACCGGCGGCCTGATCGACCGCAGCCAGACGCTCTCTTTTCGTTTCGACGGGCGCGACTACACCGGCCATCCCGGCGATACTTTGGCCTCGGCGCTGCTTGCCAATGGCGTCTCACTGGTGGGGCGCAGCTTCAAGTATCACCGCCCGCGCGGCATCCTGAGCGCAGGCAGCAGCGAGCCCAATGCGCTGGTTACGCTGCGCGAAGGCGCGCGGGCCGAGCCGAATATCCCGGCGACCATGATCGAGCTTTATGACGGGCTGGTCGCGTGCAGCCAGAACCGCTGGCCCAGCCTGAAGTTCGACGCGCTGGCGATCAACCAGCTGTTCGCTCCGATGCTGGTCGCGGGGTTTTACTACAAGACCTTCATGTGGCCCGCCGCGCTTTGGGAAAAGCTCTATGAGCCTGCGATCCGCCGCGCCGCCGGGCTGGGCGCGCTTTCGGGGAAGGAAGACCCCGATGCTTATGATCAGGCGCATGCCTTTGCCGATCTGCTCGTGGTGGGCGGCGGGCCTGCCGGGCTGATCGCGGCGCTTGGCGCAGCACGCGCGGGAGCGCGGGTGATCCTCGCCGACGAAGCGGCGCGAATGGGCGGGCAGG
>NZ_CAMBTS010000077.1 GCF_945870625.1 Novosphingobium sp. Chol11
CGCGGCCAAGCCCCTTCGCTCGATTTCGAGGGTGTGACCCTCGCCGGCCTCGCTTCGGACGGCGGGCTTTATGTGCCAGAGGCATGGCCTCGCTTTTCTGAAGGCGAGATCGCGGCAATGGCCGGGCTGCCCTATGCGCAGCTGGCGCAAAAGGTGATGCAGCCCTTTGTTGGCGATTCGCTTGCGCCCGAGCGGCTGCTCGAACTTTGCGAGCAGGCCTATGGCCGGTTTGCCCATGCGGCGGTAACGCCGCTGGTTCAGCTCGATGCGCGGCATTGGCTGCTTGAACTGTTTCATGGCCCGACCCTGGCGTTCAAGGATGTGGCGCTGCAGTTGCTCGGGCTGCTGTTCGAGGAGTTTCTCGGGCGCAGCAATGACCATCTGACGATCGTCGGCGCGACATCGGGCGATACCGGATCGGCGGCGATTGATGCGGTGGCAGGGCGCGCCAAGGTCGATATCTTCATGATCCATCCGCATGGCCGGGTGAGCGATGTGCAGCGCCGCCAGATGACGACGGTGCTCGCCCCCAATGTGCACAACATCGCGATGAGCGGCAGCTTCGATGATGCGCAGGCGATGGTGAAGCGCATGTTCAACGATGCAAGCTTAACCAGCCGGTTCGCCATAGGCGCGGTCAATTCGATCAATTGGGCGCGGCTGATGGCGCAGATCGTCTATTATTTCGCTGCTGCGCTGCAATTGGGTGCGCCTGCGCGCAAGGTGGCGTTTTCGGTGCCGACGGGCAATTTCGGCGATGTCTTTGCAGGCTATGTCGCGGCGCAGATGGGGCTGCCGGTCGAGCGGCTGATCGTGGCGACCAACGTCAACGATATCTTGCACCGCGCGCTTTCGACCGGCGATTATTCGGCCGGAACGGTGACGCCAACCGCCGCGCCCTCGATGGACATTCAGGTTTCCTCCAATTTCGAACGCCTGCTCTATGATTGCGGCGGGCGGGACGGCGCGGCGCTGGCGGCGCAGATGAAACAGTTTGAGACCACCAAGGCGATGCAATTGAGCAACGCGCAGCGCGAAGAGGCTGCCGCCTTGTTCACCAGCGTGCGCGCCGAGGCCCACGAAATGGCGCAGGCGATGCGCTGGGCGCATGAGGCTTGCGGCGAAGTGCTCGATCCGCATACGGCCATCGGCTTGCATGCGGCGCGTGCGGCGCAGGGCATTGCGGCAGACATTCCGGTCGTGACGCTGGCCACGGCGCATCCGGCCAAATTCCGCGATGCGGTGGAGCGCAGCACCGGGCTTCGGCCGTCGTTGCCGATGCGCGTTGGCGATCTGTTTGAGCGCGAGGAAGCCTGCACGCGCCTGCCGTGCGAATACGATGCCGTTGCCGGATGGATCGCTGAGCGCGCCACGCCCAGAGGCGGTTGATGGCGCAGCTGATCCTCCAGCCGCAGCTGATGGTAGGCGAAGGCTGGGATGACTTTGCGCTGCTCGATTCGGGCAATGGCCGCAAGTTTGAGCGCTATGGCGATTACCGCTTCATCCGCCCCGAGCCGCAGGCCTTGTGGCGCCCCCGGCAGAGTGTGTGGGATGCGCAAGGGGAATTCGTCCCCGGCTCGGACGAAGAAGGCGGCGGGCGCTGGCTCTATAATGGCCCGGTCCCTCGCGATGGCTGGGAGCTTGCGCGCGGCGAGGTGCGCTTCAACGCCAGCTGCACACCGTTCCGCCACCTCGGCTTCTTCCCTGATATGGCCCCGGTGTGGGACTGGATGGGCGAACAGCTGGAGGGCGGTTCGGCAGCCGCGGAAGATGGCGGCAGTTCTACGCTCAACTTGTTCGGCTACACCGGCGTCGGCTCGCTCGCCCTTTCGCGGTTCGGGCCGGTGACGCACCTTGATGCCTCCAAGAAGTCGGTGGTGCAGGCGCGGGCCAATGCGGCGCTATCGGGAATGGAAGATCGGCCGATCCGCTGGATTGTCGATGATGCGGTGAAGTTTGCCGCGCGCGAGGTGCGGCGCGAAAAGCGCTATGATGGCATCATCCTTGATCCGCCCAAGTTTGGCCGGGGGCCGGAGGGCGAAGTTTGGCGGCTGGAGGAGGGTTTGCCGGGCCTGATCGCCGATTGCGCGCGGTTGCTCGATGCGCAGAGCCGATTCCTGTTCCTCACGGTTTACGCGGTGCGCATGTCGAGCCTGGCGCTGGCCGGGCTGCTGCATGAGGCGCTGGCGCATCTGCCCGGGGTGATCGAGCACGGCGATCTGGCGATCCGCGAGGAGGCCGAAGATGGCAGGCTGCTTCCAACCGCGATCTTTGCTCGCTGGCACAATCGGCTGGCGGCATAAGGGCGTGTGATAGTGGACATTATCGCCCCTGAGTGCCAGAGGCTCGCACCGTGATTGACACCCTTCTCCTCGAAGTCGCCAACATCGAAACCGACGTCCTGACCGGGATTTACTCGGAAGAGACCGGTCGCCCGCAACCGCTGCGGATTTCGATTTCGGTGGAGCTGATGCCGCAGCCGCATTTTTCGCCTGATTGCCCGCTCAGCGCGAGCAAGAACTACATGGATCTCAAATTTGCGGCAACCGACGGCTTGCCCAAGGACGTGCACTTCATGCTGATCGAATCGGTGGGTGACCACATCTGCGAAACGTTGTTTCTGCAAGATGCCCGCATCAACCGCGTTACGGTCAAGATCGTGAAGTTGGCGATCAGCGAGAACGGCGAGGAGATCGGCATGACCCTCTCCCGCCAGCGGCGCGGCTAAACCGCGATGAGCCCGCGCCCACTTGCGTTGGTTACAGGCGGCTGGCGGCGTGTCGGCGCGGCGATCGCGCGCAAGCTGGCCGGCGAGGGGTGGGATCTGGCGTTGCATGCGCACCGCGCTGCCTCGTTCGATGCGGCGTTTGCTGCCGAGTTGCAGGCACTGGGTGCGCAAGTGTTTGCGCTGGAAACCGAACTTGCCGATCCGGCCCGCGCATCGCGGCTTCCCGCTGAAGCGGCGGCAATGGCAGGCCGCGCGCCGTCGCTGCTGGTCAATTGCGCTTCGGCGTTTGCCGAGGACACGATCGCTACCGTGACGGCCGAAGAGCTTGAGCAGCATTTTGGCGTCAACCTGTTCGCACCGGTGCTGTTGTCGCGCGCTATGGCCGAAGCGCTGGGCGATGCGCATGGAGTGATCATCCATGTTCTCGATCAGCGGGTGGTGAACCCGGTGCCCGACCAGCTCAGCTATACGCTGTCCAAGCAGGCGCTGCATGCTGCCGTGCGCACGCTCTCGCGGGCGATGGCGCCGCGCCTGCGGGTGAATGGCGTGGCCCCCGGGCTCACTTTGCCGACGGCGGATTATGATGCGGCGCAATGGCAGCGGCTGGCCGGGCTGATGCCGCTCGGTGCCCTGCCGAAACCCGATGATATTGCGGATGCTGTCGTTTATCTGGCGAGTGCCCGTTCGGTGACGGGACAGACTATCTTTGTAGATGGGGGCGCGCATCTTGAATCTTATGCGCGAGACTTCGTATACCTATCCAAATGACCAACGCGCCTCTTGTCGATCGCTTTGCCCGGCGAATCACCTATCTGCGGCTGTCGGTGACCGATCGCTGCGATTTGCGCTGCACCTATTGCATGCCGGAACGGATGGAGTTTCTGCCCCGCGCCGATGTGCTCAGTCTTGAGGAGCTTCAGCAGGTCGTACGCGCGTTCATTGCGCGCGGCGTGACTAAGATCCGGCTGACCGGCGGCGAACCGCTGGTGCGGCGGGACATGATCGATCTGGTGCGCGCGCTGGGCCGCGAGCTTGGGCCCAAGGCTGTTGACGGCAGCGGCCTCGAGGAACTGACGCTGACCACCAACGGGACCCGGCTGGCGCTGTTTGCCGATGATCTGGCAGCAGCCGGCATCCGCCGCATCAATGTGTCGCTCGATACGCTCGACCGCGCGCGCTTCGCCAGCCTTGCCCGGCGCGACAGCCTGCCGCAAGTGCTGGAGGGGATCGCAGCGGCCAAGGCGGCGGGCCTCAAGGTCAAGATTAACACCGTCGCGCTCAAGGGCATCAACGAGCACGAGATCCCCGATCTGATCGCGTGGGCGCATGGACAAGGCCATGAGATCACGCTGATCGAGGTGATGCCGCTGGGCGAGGTCGAGGGCGACCGGTTTGATCACTATCTGCCGCTCGATGCAGTGCGGCGCGCGCTGGAAAGCCGCTGGACTTTGAGCACCAGCGATGCGCGCAGCGGCGGACCGGCGCGCTATGTCGATGTGGCCGAAACCGGCGGGCGGCTGGGTTTCATCACCCCGCTCACCAGCAATTTCTGCGAAGGGTGCAACCGCGTGCGCCTGACCGCGACGGGCCAGTTGTTCATGTGTCTGGGCGGCGAGGCGCAAGTTGATCTGCGCGCCGCGCTGCGCGGACCCGATCCCGAAGCAGCGATGGCCGATGCCTTCGCCCGGGCCATGGGCGACAAGCCGGAGCGGCACAACTTCGTGATCGACCGCGCGGGCGCTGCGCCGGCCTTGCCCCGGCACATGTCGATGACGGGTGGCTGAAATGACCGTGAGCGGCGATCGGCGGCTGCGATGACCGCCAGGCTGGTGTTTTTGGGTCGTCTCGAAGATCTTGCCGGGGTGCCCGAAATGGATGTCGAACCGGGCATGCTGGCGACGGTCCTGACCAAGCTTGACCCCGCGCTGGCGGTCGAATTGCTGAGCGAGCGCGTTCGCCTCGCGCTCAATGGGCGGCTGCTGGGCGAGGCGGGGGATGTGGTGCTTGCCGCTGGCGACGAGCTGGCGTTCCTGCCGCCGGTGAGCGGAGGCTGATTTGGCCGATGTGCGCATCACCGAAACCGGGTTCGATCCGCTTGCCGAACTCGCCCGGTTCAATGCCGCGCATCGCAGCGCGGGCGGAATTGTGAGCTTCCTTGGGCAAGTGCGCGAGGAATCGGGTGACGTCGAGGCGCTGGAACTGCGCCAATATGCAGCGATGACCTTGCCCGGCATGACCGCGCTGGCGCAGATGACCGAGCGGCGCTGGCCGCTGATCGGGCTGCTGTTGCTGCATCGTTACGGTGTGATGCATCCCGGCGATCCGATCGTGCTGGTCGCCGCTGCTGCGCGCCATCGCCGCGATGCTTTCGAAGCGGCCGATTTCGCGATGGACCACCTCAAGAGCGAAAGCTGGTTCTGGAAGCGCGAAAAGACCGCTGGCGGCTGGCGCTGGGTCGAACCGCGCAGCGGCGATCATGCCGATTTGGCGCGGTGGCGCGCGTAGCTGGGTACACTTGACGCTGTAGTCATATTTCCGCATATGGTGGACAGCGCGGCGAGGGCTTTTGAATGTCCATTATGACTCTCAATGTTCGTGTCACCGGACCACTGGGTGATTTTGTGGCCGCCAATGTCGGCGCTTCGGGCAGCTATGAAAATGTCAGCGAATATGTCCGCGATCTGATCCGCAAAGACATGGAGCGGGCCGAACAGCAGCAGTTCGAGCGCTTGAAGGCCGAACTTGGCGCTGCTTTCGCGGCGCCTGACGCCAGCTATGTCCCCTTGACTGCCAGCGAAGTGATCGCACGCAACGCTAACCGCCGCAGCGCGTGAGCGGATATCGGGTCCAGCGCGCTGCTGATGATCGGCTCGATGAAATCTATGTCTACACCCGCGACCATTGGGGCGAGGCGAAGGCCGAGCGCTACATCACTGGCCTGTTCGCACGCTTTGAAGCGATCGCGGCGCGAGAATTTCTATGGCGCGCCATTCCGGCAGAATTCGCAGTGGGCGGGTACTTCTGCCGATACGAGCAGCATGTCATTCATTGGAAAATTCTTGGCGATGGGACGGTGGGTATCGTGACCGTGCTCCACGAGCGGATGCATCAGATCGAGCGATTGAAGGACGATCTAGGGCAAAAGCTGAGATGACCGATGATGAATGCTCAGCGATGGCAAGACCAGAAACGACGTGCGCGTGACAGGCCGCGGAAGCGGATTAGATTTCGTTTCTGTCGCGCAATTCCGCGATGACGCTATCTTCCTCGCTCAGTAGCCGCTGAACCTCGGCATGCGCTGATCTGACCAGCGCCAGATCCGCGTCATCGCCGTTCACCGCCGCCTCACTCGCCGCGATCAGCAAACGATCGAGATCGGCCATCGAGATCATGCCTTCGCTGCGCGCCGAATCGAGCCCGGCCAGCGCCACTTGCGCCGCCGACCAGGCCTCGCTGCCAGGCTTGGCACCGCGCGCGGCGGCGGCGAGCCGCGTGGCAGCGCTTTGCCGGGCGGCGAAGGCGCGGTGCGCTTCTTGCGCCCGTTCGCGCAAGGCGCTCACCCGCGCGGCGAGCCCGGCGCTTGCTGGCAGCGGTTCGAGTAGAGCGCTAGTGCCGGTGTTGGCTGTTACGGGCAGCGCGGTGCCATACTGACGCTCGGCCGCGCGCCGTTCAAGCGAGGGAAAGCGCGACCGATTGGCCGAGGCGCAGCCGCCGAGCGCGAGCAGCGCGATAGCGAGCACCGGGATTGCGGAACGAGCGGACAGCAGGCTAGATAAGATGCGCATAGCGCCGCCATAGCACGGCATTAGCGCGTCGCCAGAGTCCAGACGCCGCAGGGGGCCGTTTGCTGAGCTCGCCATTTTCTGGCGAGCGGCGTTGACATGAAGCGGATGTTCGCCTAACCACCTCCTTCTTTCCGGGACCTCGCAATCGTGCGGGAACCGGCGCTGTTTGCGTTGTCCTGATTCGCGCGATGTCGCGGATGAAGCAATGCTGGGCAGTTTGGCTTTTGAAACGGATAGCAGGAAACCATGTTCGCAATCGTGCGCACGGGCGGCAAGCAATACAGGGTCGCCGCCGGAGACAAGATCGCCGTTGAAAAACTGGCTGGTGAGGCCGGTGATACGATCACCCTGAGCGACGTGTTGCTCGCCGGCAGCGAGGGCGCACTTGCGGACGCTTCGGCAATAACCGTATCGGCGGAAATCATCGCGCAGGCGAAGTCTGAAAAGGTGATCGTTTTCAAGAAGCGTCGCCGTCATAATTATCGCCGCAAGAATGGTCATCGCCAGCAGATGACCCTGCTGCGCATCCTGTCCGTCGCCTGAGTCGCACGGTTTTTGGGCAAAGTTTCGGAGTAACTTGAGATGGCACATAAAAAAGCAGGCGGCTCTTCGCGCAATGGTCGCGATTCGGCCGGCCGCCGCCTTGGCGTCAAGAAATTCGGCAGCCAGCATGTGATTGGCGGCAACATCATCATTCGTCAGCGCGGCACGCGGGTTTATCCCGGCGCCAACGTTGGCATGGGCAAGGATCACACCTTGTTCGCGCTCGCCGAAGGCCGCGTGCGATTTCATTCGGGCAAGCTTGGCCGGAGCTATGTCTCGGTCGATGCGATGGCCGAAGCCGCCGAATAACGAGGCAGCCGATAAAGGGCTGTCCTGAGAGGGATGGCCCAGCATGTAAGTGATGGTGTCGGCCCGTGATGGGCCGGCAAACCGAGGGGGAGGGCCTAGCCCGTCTCCCTTTTTTGTTGCCCCCCTCATCGCCGCAAACTTGCGACGCGAATTCGCCCCGGAATGTCTCAGTTCCGAGTCAATTCGCCCAAAACGCCATGCGTCCGTCACGGCTTCAGGCTAAAGGCCGGGCGGCAGGGCGGCTGAGGAGACGATGCATGTTCATACGCACAGAAAGACTGTTCCTGCGGCCCGGTTGGCCCGAAGAACGCGCCGAGCTGGCGGCATTAATTTCGGGAATTCATGGCCTGAGCGATGATGCGCGCGCGCGCATTGAATCGCAGCCAAGCGAGATGTTCCCGCAATTCTGCATCACTGTGCCCGGGGAGAAAGGTGCGCAACTGATCGGGGGGATCGAGCTGGTTGATGCAGCAGGCGCTGGTTCGCTTGCGTTCTGGATTGCGCAGCCATTCCGAGGTCAGGGATTTGCGACCGAGGCGGTGCGCGCGGTGCTGAATCTGGCCCGCACGCTGGGCCATCGCCGCATTGTTGGCTGGCACTTTGTTGATGATGCAGCTTCCGGACGGGTGCTCGGCAAGACTGGATTTTCCTCTACCGGGCATATCCGGATGTGCCTCAATCCGGCGCGCGGCGGCGGCGAACCCGCGCTGGTCCATGCGGTGGAGCTGGGCGCAGACGGCACTATCGCAGATCCCGATGCCATGAAGTGCGCGGCCTAATCGGCTTTGCTTGCCCCTACGCCGCGTGCGTTCTAATAGGCGGAAGAGCGGCGCTTTTGCTATGCGCGCCGCGATCCGGAATATCTTGCACACGTGTCAATTCGTAAACGTCTCAGCCCCGAAGAAAGCCGGATCACGGCATTGGAAGCCGCCCGCGGATTGCTGATTGAGGCAGGGCCGCAAGCGGTCACGCTCAAGGCGGTTGCCGGGCGGATCGGACGCACACATGCCAATTTGCTGCATCACTTCGGCTCGGCCTCAGGCCTTCAGCGCGAACTGGCGCGGCATCTGGCGGAAACCGTTTGCGCGACAATCCGCGAGGCAGTGATTGCCAGCCGTTCGGGCATCGGCTCTCCGCGCGATGTGGTCGATCTCACCTTCGATGCGTTCGACAAGGAGGGCGCCGGAGCGCTGGCATCGTGGATGATCGTTTCGGGCAATGAAGATGCGCTCGATCCCATCGTCGATGCGGTGCACGATCTGGTGATCGATCTCGATGAATTCGGCAGCGGCACCCAGCGTACCACCACGCTGGCGCTCACCTTGATGGCGCTGGGCGATGCCCTGCTGGGCGGCCCGCTGAGTGTCGCGCTTGAACTGCCGCGTGAGGCCGCGCGTGGCCGGGCAGAGCAAATGCTCGTCGAAGGCCTGCTGAACGCGGGGATTACTCCGGTTCAGCCTCAATAACCGGCAGCCAAGCGGGCCGCGACGCGGGATTGATCGCCTCCACCCGCAAATGATCGACGGCAAGGCCCAGAGCCGGATAAGCGGCGCGCTGCCGCGCCGGGTCTGATTGGTGCAAGGGGACCACCATCAACCGGCGGTTGACCTTTTGCCGCCAGTTCATCCGCGCGGTGTTTTCCTGGCCGACATAACAGCCTTTGGTGAAGCTCACGCCGTGAAGCTCGGCGGCATTGCATTCGAGCCACAGCGTCTGATCGCTGCCGAGCTCCGCCAACCCTTCGCTCACGCCATGCGCGAGGCGGCGCTCCTGCCATTCCGTGTCAGCAGGCGCGTCATCAGCACCAACGGGTGCCAGCCAGCGCCGTCCCAATGCCGCAAGCCGCGGGTCGGGCGTGCCCGCTGCGTCTGCTGCGGCGGACCAGAACACGCCAAGGTCGGGGATGCGGCTGATCGCGATTTTGCGGCGCAGGCGGTACATCGACAGGCGTTTGACCAGCGCATCGGCCTGCGCGGCCTCGCAATCGAGCAGCAGCGCATCGCCTTCCGCCTCTGGCCAGACAAGAAAATCGAACAGCGCCTTGCCTTGCGGGCTGAGCAAGGCGGCCCAGACCGGCAAGGGGCCGGTCATGTCGTTGGTGACAAGGCCTTGCAGGAACCCGGCCACATCTTCTTGAGGATCGAGCGGGGCAACGCGGATGAGTGCGCGCGTGAACAGGCGGGTGGCAAACAGGCGGGGTGCGGTCATAGGTGACAGATAGGGGGCGATTTGCTTAAGGGAAAGCCATGACAACGACGCTCACCATCCGCCGCCCCGATGATTGGCATGTTCATTTGCGCGATGGCGCGCTGCTGGCGGGGATCGTGCCGCACACCGCGCGCCAGTTTGCCCGCGCGATTGTGATGCCCAACCTCTCGCCGCCGATGACCGACGCGGCAGGCGTGCTCGCCTACCGCGCGCGGATCTTGGCTGCTGTGCCATCAGACCTCGAATTCGAGCCGCTGATGACGCTTTATCTCACCGACGAGACCGATGCGGATCAAGTGGCGCGCGGCTATGCCGAGCGCGCTTACGTCGCGGCCAAGCTCTATCCTGCGCATGCGACCACCGGTTCGGCGCGCGGGGTGACCGATGTGGCGCGGATCATGCCGGTGCTGGAGCGGATGCAGGCGATCGGCATGCCGCTGCTGATCCACGGCGAAGTGACCGAGGCTCATATCGACATTTTTGACCGCGAGGCGGTGTTCATCGAACGCACCCTGGCCCCGCTGGTGGCGGCGCTGCCCGCATTGAAAGTGGTGTTTGAGCACGTGACAACGCGGGAAGCGGTGCAGTTCGTGATGGACGCCGGTGCCCAAGTAGCGGCGACGATCACGCCGCAGCATCTTCACATCAATCGCAACGCGATGTTCCTCGGCGGCATCCGTCCGCATGCCTATTGCCTGCCAGTGGCCAAGCGCGAGGAGCACCGGCTGGCGCTGCGCGCTGCGGCGACATCGGGCAACCCAAAGTTCTTCCTTGGCAGCGACAGCGCGCCGCATGATCGCCGCTTGAAGGAAGCAGCGTGCGGCTGCGCGGGCATCTTCAACGCCCCGTTTGCGCTCGAAAGCTATCTGGCGGTGTTCGAGGAAGAAGCCGCGCTTGCCCGGTTCGAAGGCTTTGCCAGCGAGCACGGACCGCGCTTCTACGGGCTGCCGCTCAATGCGGGGACCGTCACGTTCGAGAAAGCGGCGGTGAAAGTGCCGGAAGTGATTCAGGCAGACGACACCGCGCTGGTGCCGTTCCACGCCGGCGAGACGCTAAACTGGCGCCTTCTGTCCTGAACCAGAGAAGCCCGAGCGCCGCAGCATATCCCAGCTGAACAGCGCAATGGCGATCCAGATCAGCACAAAGCAGGTCAGCCGCACCGCATCGAGCGGTTCGTGAAAAACGAAGTGACCAAGAACAAACACAATCGTCGGCGCGATGAACTGGATGAAGCCCAACACCGAAAGATCGAGCTTGCGCGCCGCGACCGCAAACAGCAGCAATGGCACCGCAGTGAGCACACCGCTGCCAAACAGCAAGGCGACAACGGCTGGCCCCCCGGCAATGCTCGATCCGGCGGGCAACCTCGCAAGCCATAGGCAAACCCCGATGGCAGGCAGGATCAGCAGGCTTGTCTCGATCGTGAGGCCGGGTACCGACCCGACAGGGGTTAGTTTGCGCACCAGGCCGTAGAGCGCAAAGCTCGCCGCCATCGAGAGCGCAACGCCAAAGACGTCGGCCGCGCCATAGAGCAGCAGACCGATGCCCATCGCTGCAATGCCTACCGCCAGCCATTGCACCCGGTTGAGCCGCTCACCGAGAAAGACGGTGCCCAGCAGCACATTGAGCAGCGGACATATATAATAACCGAGGCTGGCCGCCAAAACATGGCCGTTGTTGATCGCGTTGGTATAGAGGAGCCAGTTGCCGCCGATCAGCAGCGCGCTCATGCACAAGTTGAGCAGCACGCGGCGGTTCGCCAGCGCAGCGGCCAGATCGCCCCACTGGCGGCGCGCGTGGATGAAGATCAGGCACAGCGGCAGGGTGAAGATGATCCGCCAGCCGACCAGTTCCAGCGCGGGCACGAAACTCAGCTTTTTGAGATAGAGCGGCAGAAAGCCCCAGATCAGATACGTGGCGATCGCCGTAGCGAGGCCGCCGCCGCTGTCGCCAGCGATGCTCTTGCCGGCGCTGCTTGAGTCCGGGATGCGGTTTGCCATGGTCATGCCCGCGCCTTGGCAGGCCCGGGGGCGGGGGCCAAGCAGCAATTGCTACGCCAGCGGCGCTTACGCGGTCTTAACCACAGTGGCCGCATGAGCCGATCATGGAGTCTTGTCGCCTCGCCCTGCTGCTTGCCGTGTTCAGCCTTGCCGCTTGCGCCCAGCCTGCGAGCGAGCAAGGCGGCGACACTGACCCGGCGATGACCGAGGCGATTGAAGGACAACTGATGGTCGATCCGGATTTGACGCAGCAGAACATGGGCAATCTGGGCGCGGTGCCCGCTGGCCCGGTTGATCCGGCGCTGCCTTTGCCTGATGCCAGCCAGCCGCGCTGAGCGGCTGAGCCTGCCTCGTCAATCGTCGCGCAGGCCAATGCCGATGCCCAGACGCGGCTGATTCAGCTCAATCGACGCGACCGGATAGGCACACGAATCCGCCGCATAGAACGCGGCTGGCCGATGGTTTCCCGAAAGCCCGACGCCGCCGATCGGTGCCGCTGCCGAAGGATTGATCGTGGGCCGGTTCCAGTTGATCACACCCGCGCGGACATTGGCCCAGAAGCGATTGTAGTGTTCGGGGGTGCCGCCCACGAGAGCGGCGACCAGCCCGAAGCGGGTTGCGTTGGCCTCGGCAATCGCCTCGTCGAAATCATCGACGCGGACCACTTGCACGAGCGGGCCGAACAATTCGATATCGGGGCGCTCGGCCACTTTGGTCACATCGATGATCGCCGGGCTAAGGAACGGGAGATCCTCGTTCAGCCGCACCATGTGCTTGATCGCGCGCCCGCCGCTCGAAAGCAGATAGACAAAGCTTTCGGTCAGGCCATCGGCGGTCTGGTTGTCGATCACCGGGCCCATGAAGGGCGATGGATCATCGAACGGCGCGCCGACGATGATCCGGTCCGCCAACCGCTTTACCTGCTCGATCAGCCCGTCATAAAGGCTGGATTTGACGATTAGCCGCCGCGCCGCCGTGCACCGCTGGCCAGCGCCAGTGAAGGCCGATTGCACCACGATGGCAGCGGCGTCGGCAATTTTTGGGGTGTCCCACACCACCAGCGGATTATTGCCGCCCATTTCCAGCGCCACGATCTTGCCCGGATTGGCCGCCAGCTTGCGGTTGATCGCAATCCCGGCATGGCTTGAGCCGGTGAACAGCACGCCGTCGATGCCATCGTGCGCGACCAGCGCCTGGCCATGCGCCGGTCCGCCGATCAGCACTTGCAGCGCCGCTGCAGAGACTCCCGCCCGGTGAAAGCAGCGCGCCAGCAGCTCGCCGCTCGCGGGCGCTTTTTCGGAGGGTTTGAACACCACCACGTTGCCCGCGATCAGCGCTGGCACAATATGGCCGCACGGCAGGTCGGCCGGCATGTTGTAGGGCCCCAGCACCGCTAGCACGCCGTGTGGCTTGTGGCGCACCGAGGCAACGCCGCTCAGGCCGTTGTCGTGCTTGCGTTGTGAAGTGCGGTCGGCATAGGCGCGCACCGATATCTCGACCCTCGCCACCACGCTTTCAACCTCGCCGCGTGCCTCCCACATCGGCTTGCCGGTTTCGCGCGCGATCATCGTGGCGAGCTTGTCGGCTTCCTTGCGCACTTCGTTGGCAAAACGGCGGATCAGCTCGATCCGGGTCGAATGGGGCTGCGCCGCCCACGCCGGCCAAGCCCGCCGCGCGCGCGCCACGCATTCGTCCACATCGCCAACCTTGCCGCGCCACAATTCAGCGCCGGTGGCAGGCTCGAAAGAGACGATCTCGCCGATGGGCACGGTAACTTGTTTGATCCTCTGGCGGTTCGGGTTGCGCTTCGTATCGGTGCGGCCCGGTATTATTGTCACCACTTAGTAAAATAACAGGCATCAAGCCAGTGGTGCGCGCCGCATTTTTCGCAAAGTAATGTCAGGCATGGCCAAAGGGCGGCGGCGGCTTGCCGTGCGCTTCGCCCATCCGGCGCAGCGCCGCGACCTTGGCCTCGAACGCGGACCAGTCATCATGCTCCGCGATGGGTGCCCAGATCGCCTCAACTTCATCGATCAGCAGCGATTGCGGCGCGGCATCATCCCAATAGGCGTGGGCATCTACCGCTGCTTCATAGGGGGCGAGCGCCATACCGAGCGGGCTCTCGGGGTCGGCGATGCGTGCGCCTTTCCGATGGCCGCGATGCGCAAAGAAAAACGCATCGGGACCTTGGCCATTTTCGATCATGGCCTGCTCGCAGGCCGCGATCAGCCTGGCGTCATCCTCGCCTCCGCGCGGCACCACGCCAAGCCGCCAGCACCAGCGCCGGGCCGCCGCATCGTGATAGAGCGCGGGAAAGCGTTCGAGCGCGGCGATCAGCGGCGGCGCTTCTTCGATGGTGCGCAGCGCAACCGCCAGCTGGCCGCAGTTCCAGTTGATCGCTTCGGCCTGTCGGCCAAAAGCGTAAAGCCCCGAATGGTCGAAATAGGCAGCGGTAAAGCTGCTGTCCCAGCGCGGCAGCCAGCGCCACGGGCCATAATCGAAGCTTTCGCCGGTCACGTTCATGTTGTCGGTATTGAGCACGCCGTGGACAAACCCTGCGACCACATAACTGGCCGCCATGTCGGCCATGCGCTCGACCACCTGATGCAGCAGGCGCGCGGCCGGGCTTAGATCGGCCGCATGGTCGCCGCCGGGGAAGTTGGTCAGGCAATAATCGACCAGCTGCGCCATTTCAGCGGCGGCTTCTAGCGCTGCGAGCCGCTGGAATGTGCCAAAGCGGATATGCCCATGGCTCAGCCGCACGAGCACGGCGGCGCGCGTGGGCGAAGGCTCGTCGCCGCGCCACAGCGCCTCGCCGGTTTCGATGACCGAGAACGTGCGGCTGGTGTTCACCCCCAGCGCGCCGAGCATCTCGGTGGCCAGCACCTCGCGTACTGCGCCTTTCAGCGTCAATCGCCCATCACCTTGGCGGCTCCACGGGGTCTGGCCCGAACCTTTGGTGCCCAGATCCATCAGCCGCCCGCGCGCATCGAGCATCTGCGCGTAGAGAAACCCGCGACCATCGCCAATCTCGGGGTTGTAAACGCGGAACTGGTGCCCGTGATAGCGCAGCGCGAGCGGCTGCGGCAGATTGCCGTCCAGCGGTTCGAACCGGCCCATGAGCCGCAGCCACGCTTCATCGGTCAGATCGGCGAGCCCGACTTCGGCCGCCGCCCGGTCGTTGCGGAAGCGCAGGATGGTCTCGGGAAAGTCTGCCGGGCGAACCGGGTCGCCAAGCCAAGGGGCGAGCGTGGCAAGGCGCGGAGCCGGGCGGTAGATCGTATCTTGCGGGAATGGCTGCATCACGCAATAGTGGCGATCGAGGCGGCGCTGCGCAAGCGTGCGGCCTTGCCAATCGGCGGTTTTGCCGCCACCCGGCATATGTCTTACCAATATCAAGGGCAGGATTTCGCGCCATGACGCAGTTTGAGGATCGCAGCTGGGCAAGCCGCGACGGGCTGCGGCTGCATTTCCGGGACTATCCATGTACCGGGCCAAGCTCCGGCGCTAGCGCAGATAGCCGCCCGCCGCTGCTGTGCCTCCACGGGC
>NZ_CAMBTS010000078.1 GCF_945870625.1 Novosphingobium sp. Chol11
TGCTGGGCATGACCCGCTCGGTCGCTTGCGAACTGGGGCCTTTCGGCGTCACTGCCAATTGCCTGCAACCGGGCGCGATCGACACCCCGATGACCGCGCCTGCCTTCACCGCGATGCCCGAATTCAAGGCATACTGGCAGAACAAGGCCCCGCTGCGCCGACTGGGCGAAGCGGAGGATATCGCCGATGTGATCGCGTTCCTCGCGTCCGACGACGCGCGGTTCATGAGCGGTCAGGGCTTTCTCGTCGATGGCGGCGCGATGACGCGGCAATAGGTGCGCGGCGCGCCGCAGGGTTGCGATGCGGGCCCACCCCCTCCCGCGTGCGGGAGGGGGTGGGCCCGCTCGGGGGGCTTCCCCCTTAGAACTGCACCCGCTTAGTATACCCGCCGTCGATCACCACGTTGGTGCCGGTGGTGAAGGATGAAGCCGGGCTGGCGAGAAACACCACCGTTTTGGCCACTTCCTCGGCGCCGCCCCAGCGGCCCATCGCCATATCGGCATTCACCGCCCCATAGAGCCCCGGCATCGCCTTTTCGATCATTTCCCAGTTGCCGCCGGGGAACTTGATCGGGCCGGGCGAGATGCAATTGACGCGGATGCCCTTGGGGCCGAGCGCCTGGCTCAGCTGCCCGGCATAGACCAGCATCGCGCCCTTGAGCGCATTATAGCCCTGCGGCACGAGGAAGGTTTCAAGGCCGGCGGTCGAGGACATCAGCACGATCGAACCTTCGCCCGAGGCTGCGAGGTGCGGCTCCAGCACTTCGACGCCGATGACCGCGCCCAAAATGTCGTAATCCAGCGTCTTGTGCCAATCGCCGGTCGCGCCTGCGCCCGAGGTCGAGATCATCGGCACGAAGATATCGCAGCCGCCGAGTGCCTCGCCCGCCTTGGTCAGCCAGGCGCGGTAAGCGTCGTGACCGGACTCCATGTCGAATGCCTCGGCGAACACCTTGCCGCCATGCGGCGCGATGGCGGCGGCGGTTTCTGCGACCTGTTCGGGGTTGCGCGAGCAGAACGCGACATCCGCGCCTTCTGCCGCAAACATTTCGACCGCCGCGCGGCCGATGCCCCGGCTGCCGCCGGTGAGAATGACTTTCTTGCCCTTGAGACCGAGATCCATATCCTGCTCCATCGCCCATATTGGTTTGGCTGGGAACTTGGGTGCCCGGCCCGGCGGCGGCTACTCCCCATTTTAACAGGAAACGCCGCCGCCGGGGTGCATTACCATGCTTGGATAAAGAGAACCGGAGAGAATGCGATGAGCGCGGCGCGACCAATCAATCCGATCTCGCTGGCCTCCGGCGTGGTGCCCGAATTCGGCCCGGTGGAAACCATCGAGGCCGCCGTCGCGGGCGGGTTCGACATGGTCGGGCTGTGGGTCGATCCAGTAACTTGGACTGCCGAAACCACCCGCGCCGCGCGCGCAGCGCTGGCACAAGCGGGGTTGCCGCTGCTCGATGTCGAGGTGATCTGGCTCAAAGGCGATGATGCGCTCAATGCGCACCGCAAGGTGATCGACGTCGGCGCGGAGCTTGGCGCGCGCAATGTGCTGTGCGTCTCCTCCGATCCCGACCACGGGCGCACCGCAGCGCATCTGGCCGCGCTGTGCCAGCATGCCGAGCCGTGCGGGATGCGGGTGTCGCTCGAGTTCGGCATCTTCACCGAGGTCAAGACCCTGACGCAGGCGCTCGAAGTGCAGCGCATGGTCCAGCATCCGCTCGCGGCGCTGCTGATCGATCCGATCCATGTCGATCGCTCGGGCTCCGCGATTGCCGAGATTGCCAAAGTCGATCCGGCGCTCTTGCCCTATGCGCAGTTTTGCGATGCGCCCGGCGAGCGGCCCGATCCGGCAGACATGGCCGCCGTGATCCGCGACGCGGTGGACCTGCGCGAGCAATGCGGCGAAGGCGCGCTGCCGCTGGCCGCGCTCTATCAGGCCTTGCCAGCGGGCATCCCGCTCTCGATCGAGCTGCGCTCGCTGGCGCTGCGTGAAGCCTTCCCCCACCCTTCGCTGCGCGCCGCCGCAGTGGGGGCCGCAACTCGCAAATGGCTGGAGACGATGACATGACCACGACGATGCTCGCCCTGCTCAAACGCCGCGAAGGCATGAGCAAGGAGGATTTCCAGGCCTATTACGAGACCAAGCACAGCGAGATCGGCAAGCGCGTGCTGGGCGGCTGGGCCACGCGCTACGAGCGCCGCTACCTCTTCCCGCGCAGCCCGGACGAGCAGGATCAGGATTTCGACGTGATCCTCGAAATCGATTTCCCCGACGAAGCTGCCTTCGAAGGCTGCTTTGCCGCGATGTCCGATCCCGAATCGCAGAAGATCATCACCGAAGACGAAGCCAAGCTGTTCGACCGCTCGCGGATCAGGGCTTATCGAATTGAGTCGCGGACTTCGGTGCTTCCGCTAGAGCGCGGCAAGTTGACCGAGGCGCCTCTGTAAAACAGGTGGGGGGGTTCTGTTGCCCGGCCCCCCCCGGGCCGCTGAATTCCGTTCTGTTGCCCGGTCGGTTCAACCGCGCTCGTGCTTTGTAAGATCAGGCCGTGAGGCCGTCAGATTACGCTGCGAGAGCGAGTGCTTCGTTGTCGTTGGCACTTGTGGGTTTTGAGCCTTATACGGGTTACTCAGCCCGGGCAAAAACAGCGCTTTTCAACACACGTCGATCCTAGTTCGGCCCCATCAGCACCCCTGCGACAACAGGGCCCGGTCCAAAATACCGGTGGTGATGGTGGAGCCGCCGGGTACCGCCCCCGGGTCCGCTGCGCCTATTGTACGCTACACTTTATCGCCATATTCAGCCGAAGCCGACCCCACTGATATAAGCCTTGGCTGCGAAAATGGAAGGGGTCTGTGCGGCCCACCCCTTGATGCCCACCCTCAGCCCCTCCCGCAAGCGGGAGGGGAGCTCGATAGTTCGGCCCCTCCCGCTTGCGGGAGGGGTTGGGAGTGGGCCGCAGCACTGCGCCCAGCGCTGCCGTCAACCGCGCTTGCGCAGTTCGTCGCGGATTTCGGCGAGCAGATCGACTTCGCTCGGGCCTGCGGGCGCTGCGGGCGCAGCAGCAGGCGGCGGCATCAGCTTGTTGGCTTGGCGCACGATCAGGAAGATCACGAAGGCCATCAGCACGAACGCAATGATGGCGGTGACAAACGCACCATAGCCCAGCATCGCAACGCCCGCCGCCTTCAGCGCGGCATAGTCGTCCAGCGATCCAGTATAGGTCGCGGGCACCGTGCCCAGCACGATAAACTTATTAGTAAAATTTACGCCGCCGGTCGCCATTCCGATCACCGGCATGATCAGATCTTCGGTCAAAGAGGTCACGATCTTGCCAAACGCCGCGCCGATGATCACGCCGACCGCCAGATCCAGCACATTGCCGCGCGCCAGAAATGCCTTGAATTCCTGCATCATAGCCATTTCAAACCCCCAAAACTACCGATGACCACGCTGTCATGGTTAACCCGGTGGAGGGCATGCCAGCGCCCTATCGCATGGGCAAGGCCCAAGAAACGCGGGGTCCAATCCGCCGCCGGTCCTTGCACCGGGCCGCAGCGTCGCTACATTCATCCCCGTTGATGGCCGCTGGCGGGCGCGCATGTGCGCCCGCGCGGCCCGCACGAGGGACTTTGTGAAAACCATGGCCGCTTCCTTCTTCTCCCGCTTTGCGAAGTTCGCTGTTGTCGCCGCTGCCGCTGCTAGCCTGGCCGGATGCGGGGTCAATTCGATCCCCACCGCCGAAGAGCAGGCCAAGGCCAAGTGGGCCGATGTGCAGAACCAGTATCAGCGCCGATTGGATCTGGTGCCAAACCTTGTCGCCACGGTAAAAGGCTATGCCAAGCAGGAGCAGGACACGCTGGTCAAAGTGACCGAAGCGCGCGCCAAGGCGACTTCGGTGCAGGTTTCGGCGGGCGATCTGACCGATCCGGCCAAAGTCGCCGCGTTTCAACAGGCGCAGGGCCAGCTAAGCCAGGGCCTTGGCCGCCTGCTCGCCTCGGTCGAAGCCTATCCCGATCTCAAATCGAACCAGAACTTCCTCGCCCTGCAAAGCCAGCTCGAAGGCACCGAAAACCGCATTACCGTGGCCCGGCGCGATTACAACGAGGCGGTGCGCGAGTATAACACCACGATCCGCACTTTCCCGGCGCTGATCGCTGCAAGCGTGATCTATGGCTCCAAGCCGATGGTGCCGTTTGCCGCGACCACGCCGGGCGCAGACACCGCGCCCACGGTAAGCTTCGATAGCCCGGCTGCGCCTGCGGCCCCGGCCAGCAAAGCGGCGACGAACTGAGCGGGGCCGCGAAAGCCCCGCCGATGAAACGCTTCCTCCTCCTTCTGCTCGCAGCGATGCTGGCGTTCTGCGCCAACCCGTCGCTGGCGCAGACCTTCCCCAAGCTGACCGGGCGCGTGGTCGACGATGCGCACCTGCTCTCGCCGGATCAGACCGCCGCGCTCGATGGCAAACTGGCGGCGCTGGAGGCGCAATCGCAGCGGCAGATGGTCGTGGTCACGCTGCCCACGCTCGATGGCTATGAGATCGAGGACTATGGCTACCGCCTCGGCCGCGCATGGGGCATCGGCGCCAAGCAGCGCAACGACGGCCTGCTGCTCATCGTCGCGCCGACCGAGCGCAAAGTGCGGATCGAGGCAGGCTATGGCCTCGAAGGCATCATCACCGATGCGCTTTCCAGCGTGATCATCAGCCGCGAGATCGTGCCCCGGTTCAAGGCGGGCGATTATGCAGGCGGCATAGCGGCGGCCAGCGACCAGCTGATCGCGCAGCTGCAATTGCCCGAGGACGAGGCGCGCAAAGTGGCGCAGGCCGCCAAGAAGCCCAAGGCCCCCGAGTTCGACTTTGGCATCGTGGTGTTCCTGCTGATCATCTTTTTCTTCTTCGTGCTGCCCTTCATCCGCTCGATGCGCGGCGGCGGCGGGCGGCGGCATGGCGGCATGCCCGGCGTGATGATCTTCCCCACCGGCGGCTGGGGAGGCGGATCGGATTGGGGCGGCGGTGGAGGCAGCTTTGGCGGGGGCGGTTTCAGCGGCGGCGGCGGCAGCTTCGGCGGCGGCGGATCGTCAGGGAGCTGGTGACCATGCTGACCGAGACCGACCGCGAACGCATCGCCGCCGCCGTGACCGCCGCCGAGGCGCAGAGCGCGGGCGAGATCGTGACGATCATCACCCCGCAATCCGATCCCTACCGCGATGTCGGGCTCGCCTGGGCTATCACGGCACTGTTCCTCGCGCTCATCGCGATGGAGTTCGCGCCCACATTCGCGCTTGGCCTGATCGAACGCATGCTGGGCCTGTGGGGCCATCAGTGGCAACCGCAATCGGTCTTGGGCTTTGCGCTGGGTGTCGCGGCGGTCGCTTTCGTAGCCATGGCGCTGATGATGGAGTGGCGGCCGCTGCGGCTGTTGCTCACCCCCGCCCCGATCAAGCACGCCCGGGTTCATGCCCGCGCGCTTACCTGCTTTCGCGTCGGCGCGGAAAGCCGCACCGCCGGGCACACCGGCATCCTCATTTATGTTTCGCTGGCCGAGCGCCGCGCCGAAATCATCGCCGACCAGGCCATCGCCAGCAAAGTTGCCCCCGAAGTCTGGGGCGATGCGATGCAGGCGCTGCTATCTGGCATTCGCAGCGGCGCGGCGGGGGATGGCATGGTCAGTGCGGTAGAGCAGGTCGGCCAAGTGCTGGCGCAGCATTTCCCGCGCGCCGATGATGATACCAATGAACTGCCAGACAGGTTGATCGAAGTATGACCCTTGAAGCCGAATACGAACAGCCCGAGCAAATCCAGTGGGAAGGCCGCTTCATCGCCGCCAAGACCCGGGGCCGCTGGGAATATGTCACCCGCACGCGCGATATCAAGGCGGCGGTGATCCTCGCGATTGACGAAGCGGGGCAGGTCATTCTGGTCGATCAGTTCCGCATTCCGCTGGGCAAGCGCTGCCTCGAATTGCCCGCTGGGCTGATCGGCGACGACGATGGCGGCGAGGGCGAGGCGGCGGTGGTCGCCGCCGCGCGCGAGCTGGAGGAAGAAACCGGCTACCGCGCCGGGCGGATGGAAGAAATCGGCGAGTTCTATTCCTCGCCCGGCATGGTCAGCGAGGCTTTCACGCTGTTTCGCGCGCACGATCTGAGCCGCGTTTCGGAAGGCGGCGGCACCGAAGGCGAAGGGATCACCGTTCGCCATGTGCCACTGGCCGAGATTGCGGATTTCATCGCCGCACGCCGCGCCGAAGGCTATGGCATCGACACCCGGATGCTGATGCTGCTCGGGCCGGGGCTGCTCGCAGGCCTTTAAAACGAACAAGAAACGGAGAGTATGATGGGCAGAGTAACAGGCAAGAAGGCGCTGATCACTGGCGCAGCGCAAGGGCTGGGCGCAGCGGACGCATGGATGCTGGCGCGCGAGGGCGCAAAAGTGCTGCTCACCGATATTCAGGGCAATGAGGTGGCTGAGCAGGCCGCCGCGATCAACGCTGAACTGGGCGCAGGCACCGCCTTTGCCATGGCGCACGATGTGACCAATCCCGATCACTGGGACGCGGCCATCGCGCTGGCCGCCGCCGAAATGGGCGGCCTCTCGGTGCTGGTGAACAATGCCGGCGTGGGTGTGCGCGGCGATATCGAAACCTGCACGCTCGAAGATTGGCAGCGCGGCTTTGCGATCAACGTCGATTCGGTGTTCCTCGGCTGCCAGAAGGCGATCCCCTTGATGCGCGACAACCAGCCCGGCTCGATCATCAACATCAGCTCGATCGCGGGCCTCATCGCCTCGCACACCATGCCCGGCTATAACGCCAGCAAGGCGGCGGTGTGGATGCTGACCAAATCGGTCGCGCTCTACTGCGCCAAAAAGGGCTGGGACATCCGCTGCAACTCGGTCCACCCGACCTTCGTCGACACCCCCATCCTCGACGGCATCAGCGCAAACGCCGGCGTGGAGAAAGACGTCGTCATGGGCAAACTCGCCCGCCAGATCCCGCTGGGCCGCGTGGGCGAGCCGAACGACATCGCCAATGGCGTGCTCTATCTGGCGAGCGACGAAAGCCGCTTCATGACCGGCGCAGAACTCAAGCTGGACGGCGGCATTTCGGCGATGTGACTTGATGCTTCATATGGGATATGCCAAGATATCCCAGTTGGAGATTTTACCATGTCACAAGTCATCGTCGGGAAATGGGGCAAGAGCCTCGCGGTACGCGTGCCCATTGATGTGGCTGCTGCGGCAGGCTTGGTGGATGGCGAAGCAGTGGAGATCGAAGCGGTTGACGGCACAATTGTGATTCGACGTGATGCCGCGAAGGCGCAAGCGCAGATGAAAGCACAGCAAGCGAGGGCCGAGATCATTGAGCTGTCCAAGGTCATGACGCTGGGCGGCCTGTCGATCCGCGAACTGATCGACGAAGGGCGGCGCTAGTTGAGCATCGTCGTCGATGCTTCGATGGCCGCCGCATGGCTGTTCGAAGACGAGCGCACCGATGCGGCGTTTGCAGTGTTTGCTGACGTTACGGCCAACGGTGCCGTTGTCCCATCACTGTGGAAGCTCGAAATCGCAAGTCTGCTAAGGACTGCGGAGCGCCGTGGCCGATGCACCGAAGCTTTGGCTGACGCCCTGCTGGACCGGCTTCAAAGCCTGCCGATAAACGTCGACCGGGAGACCGACACCCACGCTTGGCACGCAACGCGAGCGCTTTCCCGCGAGCTTGGCCTGACGCCCTATGACGCTACTTACCTCGAACTGGCAATCCGCCTTGGCATGCCACTGGCGACCGGTGACAGAGAACTGATTGTGGCAGCGCAGAGTCTTGGAGTTGCGGTTTTACGCCCATAAGGCGACACCCGCTTCAGTGGCTGAAGTGGCATTTTCAAGTGATTGGTCGTGCTCGACCAATGTGAACAGTATTGGCAACTTTCGCCCACTTGCGGACATAGCCGGAATTCATCATTCTGCGCCAATGGACCGACAAGAGACGCACAGACTAGAGCCTATCGAGGGCATCGGCTGCGGATGGACGCTGGTTGCGATTAACACCGCCCTCATGGGACTATGCGCCGCCAGCTTCGTCCGAGGACCTTTCTCCAGCTTCGAGCAGGAGCTTTGGTACAGGTACGGCTCGATCGGTTTTCTGTTGGCGGGCGCAGCTTTGCCAGCAGTCATTCTCCTCCGGGGCCGTCCGCGCTGGCTTGTTTATGCCACCGCACCGTGGATGCTTACCGCTCTTTTGAGCTTCGCCGGCTGGGTCATGGTGTCGGGCGGAGGAGTTTGACAAGCCATAGCGAACGTCCTCTAGCCACCAAAGTTGGTCATACAGAGAGCCGGAAAACAACTGAATTCCCGATCAGTAAAGTAGGAAGGGAGCGTCGCCCCCTCCCTCCCCAATCCTGAACTCTAAACCTAGCTCTCAGAACACCACAACCGAGCGGATGCTCTCGCCCGCGTGCATCAGTTCGAACGCCTTGTTAATGTCTTCGAGGCCCATGACATGCGTGATCATCGGGTCGATCTCGATCTTGCCGGTCATGTACATATCGACGATCTTGGGCACATCGGTACGGCCCTTGGCCCCGCCAAACGCGGTGCCGCGCCAGTTGCGGCCTGTGACCAGCTGGAACGGGCGGGTGGCGATTTCCTTGCCCGCTTCGGCCACGCCGATGATGATCGAGGTGCCCCAGCCGCGGTGGCAGGCTTCGAGCGCGGTGCGCATGACTTCGGTGTTGCCGGTGGCGTCGAAGGTATAGTCCGCGCCGCCGTCGGTCAGCGCGACGATCGCGGCGACGGTTTCCTCGCGGCTCATGCCCTTGGAGTTCAAGAAATCGGTCATGCCGAACTTGCGGCCCCATTCCTCGCGCGCCGGGTTGATGTCCACGCCGACGATCTTGCCCGCGCCCGCCAGCCGCGCGCCCTGGATCACGTTAAGCCCGATCCCGCCGAGGCCGAACACCACGACATTGTCGCCCACCTGAACCTTGGCGGTATTGACCACTGCGCCAACGCCCGTGGTGACGCCGCAGCCGATGTAGCAGCTCGACTGGAACGGCGCGTCTTCGCGGATCTTGGCGACCGCGATTTCGGGCAGGACGGTGAAGTTCGAAAACGTGCTGCAGCCCATGTAGTGAAAGATGGTCTGGCCCTTGTAGGAAAAGCGGCTGGTGCCATCGGGCATCAGGCCCTTGCCCTGCGTGGCGCGGATCGCGGTACACAAGTTGGTCTTGCCCGAGAGGCACGATTTGCACTGGCGGCATTCGGGCGTGTAGAGCGGGATCACATGATCGCCGGGCTTCACAGAAGTCACGCCCGCGCCCACTTCACGCACGATCCCGGCGCCTTCATGGCCGAGCACGCTGGGGAAAATGCCCTCGCTGTCAAAACCATCGAGCGTGTAGGCATCGGTGTGGCAAATGCCCGTCGCCATGATTTCAACCATGACTTCGCCCGCCTTGGGGCCTTCGAGATCGAGCTCGACGATTTCCAATGGGGTCTTGGGCGCAAAGGCGACAGCGGCTCGGGTCTTCATGGGTTGCTCTCCGCAGAATGGTTCCCGGCCCGGATAAGGAAAGGCGGGCGCGGGATCAATGCGCTTTGCGATAAAGCCGCCATGCGCAATAGCGTTGCGGCCATGAGCGCACCGCATGCGCTCCCACCCGCGCCGCTCACACAGGAGGATGCCTTGGCCCGCGCTGATCGACTGGAACGGCTGGAACGCCGCCGCACCGACCTCGAAGCGGATTACCGCGAGGCGCTCATCGCTGCGCTGCAAGTGACGGCGGCAGGCGCATGGGGCCTGTTCGATCACCGGCAGGACCGCCACGACCGCGCGCGCGCCGAAACTGCGGTGGCGGGCCTCACCGAAATCGCCGAGGAAATCGCCGCCATCCGTGAGCAGTTCGGGATGGAGCCGTTCGGCTTGCACCAAGAATTCCTCGCCTCGCGCGGCCCGGTGCGCGCGCAGGCAGTGGGCGAACCCAAGCAGGCGCGGGCGTGGCTCGATCGGCTGCGCGCCGCGCCAGCAGGCGGATAGCAGCGCCCGCTGGATCAGTTCACGGCCGGATCAGTTCACGGCCGCATCAAACCTGATCGCAAAGCTCGTACCGGCGGGCAGGCTGGCGGCTGAGCCGGTCAGCGTTCCGCTCAAAAAGGAGACGCCATACGGGTCGGTCTCGTCGGCTCCGATGGCGTCATCGTCTTCCACGGTCGTAGCAGTCCCGCATCCGCTTCCCGTTCGCGATGTTCCGGCCTGAGAGGTGAGCGGCGCGGGCAGCAAGTCGGTGGCGGTGACGGCGGTTGCGGCGAGCGTGCCCGGATTGGTCACGAGGATGCAATAGCGCAGGATCGCGCCGGGAATGGCCTTGGGCTGCGACGCGTTGATCCCGTCGGACCAGACGATGGAGGTCTTGCTGACCTGGAGCGGCGCGATCCGGGTGTTGGTATAGGTGCAGACGATGGCGGTTTCAGCGAGACCGATGGTCAGGCCGTCTGCCAGATTGGTGTCTGCGGCGCCGGTGCAGGCGACAGCCGCGTTGTACTGGCTCACATTGGTGCCCGGCAGGGTTTCGGAGAGGGTCAGCGTTTCTCCCAAGACAACAGGAGTTGCCGCATTCGTGTCAAGATCGCCCGCCGAGTTGGCTTCCGAGGCAAAAGTGGCAATCGCCGACCCGCCGCGCGACAGGATCACATTGCCATCATCGCCCACGGTGGCATCGGCCCACCGCTTGCGCAGGGTCACGCGCCCATCGTTGTCGGTGATGGTGTGCGTGCCGGTGGTCTGCACCGCGCCGCCGCAAGTGGTGGTATTTGCAATGGTGTAGCCGGTACCCGCCGATAGCGAGAATGCGATGGTTTCGCTGCTTTCCAAGGCGGTATCGTCGATCACGGTGATGCCGAGTGGCACGGCCGTATTGTTGTAGGTGCCCGCCGGCACCGTCACCGTGAACGTCGCCCCGCCACTGGGGGTGGTATAATCGGTGCCGCGCACGGCGGTTCCGCCGGTGATCGTCACCGTCACATTGATGGCGCTGGCCGAAGCGCCGGTCAGGATCAGGGTCGCCAGACTCGCAGAGGGCACCGATTCCAGCGCGGTGGTGTTGCCAGTCGAAATCTGGATGAACGGACGCAGCGAAAGCTGGATGGAATCGAGCAGATTGCCGACCGATCCGGGGTCGTTCGTGGTGAACTGCACCCGTTGCAGCCCCGATGTGCCGGTGTAGGTCGTGGTGCCAGTATTGACGTTCCACACCTGATTGGCAGTTGTCGAGCTTTGCGTGGCGAGCGATTGGAGCAACGTGCCGCTGCTGGTCGCGACCTGAAAGTTCACCGTTTGCGTCGCTTGTCCGCCGGCCCGGGCGCGATGGGCAAAGGTCCAGCCGAGCGGCTCGCCGTTCACCAGACAGATGTTCTGAAACAATGTGCCGGGCAGATTGGCGTTCATTTCAGCCAGGACATTGCCGGAATGGGCGGGGACGCCGTTGAAGTTCGTGTCCCACAGCTCGATCTCGCCCGTGGTCGAATTCCAGCCCGGCACGACCACGATCGGCACCATGATCTCCCAGTTCGGGGCACCGGGGCCTTGCGGATCGTTGGACTCGAAAGAAGGATTTGCCAGCGAGCGGAACTGGGCCTGCGCAGGATTGGCGGAGAGGATCAGGGCGCACAAAGCGGCCAACGCCGAGCACAGAAGGCGCAGCATTCCCAACACCGCCCCCCTTTCCAGACTCACGATTCTCTCCACGGCTGCCTGTGGCCGGAATTGGGGCAAACCCGCGCTTGCAGCGCCAGTCCTGCCCCGTTCAATGCGCATCTAGGTGCTATGAACGAGAACGTTTAACACTCTGTTAGCCTTGGTGACGGCGCGCAGCACGCGTCGATTCAAGCTGATGACCTGCCTCCGAAATTCTGCGATCATTCGCGGCGGGGAGAGAAGCATGACCATTCACAAGCTCGTCAGCGAATTCTATGGCCGGGTGTGGAACGCGGGGGATCGCGCGGCGCTTGACGAGTTGCTCTCCGACACCTTCACCTTTCAAGGCTCGCTCGGGCCGGAAGTGGCGGGCCGCGAGGCGTTCTGGCAGATCGTGAGCAGCGTGCGCGCGGCCCTTTCCGGCTATCACTGCGAGATCCTCGACTGCGTCTCCGAAGACGCCAGCGCTTTTGCCAAAATGAAGTTTTCGGGCCAGCACACCGGACCCTTTCGGGGATATGCGCCGACGGGACGGATGGCCGCGTGGCACGGCGCGGCCCTGTTCCACTTTGACGGAGGCCGCATCGCCAAGATCTGGGTGCTGAGCGATACCACGGCGCTGGACGCGGTGCTGGCGGCCAATGCCGAGGCGGCGCGCGGGGGAGAGTGACGGCGCGGAGCCTACAAATAAGTTGACAGAGTTGACACTGTGTCAACTTATTGTTTGGCGGGAAAAATATTTAAAAACAGATATTTAATTCGCCAAAGTGACAAGGTGACACGTGGAGCAATCCAAAATCTCGCGTGCCCGTCAGGCTTACGCGCCAGACTTTCTGGCGGGGTGTTCACAGGATCAAAGAGCGCAGGCCGCCGTCAGCAGCAGAGCGCGTTCGCAGATTTGCGGGAAGTAGGAAAGGCGTGCGACAGGGTGGGGCGGGGCGCGCGCGCTGAACAAAGTGGTTGGGTAATTCAGGAGTACCGGGGCCTTTACCCCACCTTCGTCAAACCAGCTGATAATCCTCGATATGGATGCTCCAGGCTGTGGGCACGAACTGGTTCACAATCCCGCCATTGTCGGCAAACCCGCCTTTTGCGGTCCCCAGCCATTCGCTCAATTGGCCACTATCGCTGCGCCAGACAATATTCGCGCGGCCGTCGCCATTGAAGTCGCCCGTCCCGGCGATTTTCCACACCAGCGGCACGATCTGGTTCACCACCGAGCCATTGTCGATCAGCCGTCCACTCGCACTGCCCAGCCATTCGCTAAGCTGGCCATTGTCGTTGCGCCACAGCACATCGGCAAAGCCATCGCCGTTGAAATCGGCGATCTCGGCAACTTTCCAAGACGTCGGCACGAACGAATTGACGTTGGCAAAGTTGTCCGAAAGCCCGCCATTGGCGGTCCCGAGCCACTGACTAAGCCGGCCATTGTCATTACGCCACAGGATATCGCTGCGTCCATCGCCGTTGAAATCGCCCGTCCCCGCGATCTTCCAGTCAAGCGGGACATATTGATTGACGATATTGCCGTTGTCCTGAAGCCCACCATTGGCCGTGCCCAGCCAGTTGCTCAATTAGCCGTTCACATTGCGCCACAGGATGTCGCTGCGCCCATCGCCATTGAAATCGGCGGTGCCTTGAATCTTCCACGAGACCGGCACCAGCTGTTTGACCACCCCGCCGTTGTCCGTCAGCGCCCCATTCGTCCCGCCCAGCCAGTTGCTGAGCTGGCCATTGGTATTGCGCCACAGGATGTCGCTGCGGCCATCGCCATTGAAATCGTTGCGCACGCTCGTGATCACTGGCGAGCCCGGCTGATCGGCTAATGTGAAGATCTGTGCCTTGGTGCCGGGAGTGCCGCCCGCCAGCGAACCGCTATAGTCATTCCACGTTACCACAAAGTCACCGTTCGAAAGGCCAGTGACCGTTGAATTGAATTGAGCTTGCGCCGTGAACGTGTTGACGAGAAACTCGGAACTGACCTTAGCGCCATTTTCCGAAAACACTTGCGCCTTGATGCTGGTAACGTCGCTGTCGCCGAGCGTGCCGCTCAGATCGCGCCATGTAATAACAAACCCGCCGCTTGTGAGACCATTGATTGTCGGTGAATACTGTCCGTTTGCGGTCTGCGTATTGACCAGAAACTCGGGTCCGGCTTTCGTTCCTTCTGCCGTGAACACCTGTGCTTTGATGCTTGAAACCTCGCCATCACCCAGCGTGCCGCTGCTGTCGTACCACGTCACCACGAAGCCGCCATTGGTAAGGCTGGCGATCTCTGGATCGCCTTGACCGCCCGCAACTTCGGTATTCACCAGAAACTCGGTGCCCACCTTGACGCCGCCTGAGGTGAACAGTTGTGCCTTGATGCTAGAACCGTCGCTATCGCCGAGCGTACGGCTGCCGTCGACCCATGCGACCACAAAGCCGCCTTTGACAAGGCCAGTAACCGTCGGGTTCTGCTGGAAATCTATAGTCTGCGTGTTGACCAGCAGTTCAGGTCCCACTTTGACCCCCGCGGCCGTATACACCTGCGCCCTGATGCTTTTGCCATTGGGGTCGAAGACCTTGCCGCCATAGTCATCGTCCTCCCAAGTGACCACGAAGCCGCCATTCGCAAGCCTGGCAACCGCAGACCCGTTTTGAACGCCCGCCGTTTGGGTGTTGACTAAAAATTCAGACCCCAACTTGCTGCCGTTTGCGCCAAACAGTTGCGCCTTGATGCCGCTCTCGCTGCTGTCGCCCAGCATGCCGGAAGAATCGGTCCACGTGACCACGAACTCGCCGCCAACAAGATCAGTGATCGACGGCAGGCCCTGAAAGCTGGCTGTTGTGGTGTTGACTAGAAACTCGCCGCCAAGCTGGATGCCACCAACGCCGAAAACCTGCGCCTTGACGCTGCTGCCATCGCTGTCGCCGAGCGTACCACTGTAATCCATCCAAGTTGCAACAAAGCCGCCGTTCGCAAGGCGGGTTATGGCCGGATAGCTCGCGCCGGTCGATCCGTTCGCAACCTGGGTGTTTACGCGAAACTCTGTGCCTACTTTGCCGACTTTAAGCATGGCTTACCCCTCTTACATCACGCGGGTAAAAAGTTTCAGGGTTGCATTCGGCAACGCCGATATCGCCGAAGCCCGTCAAGGCAAAGTGTTGCTGCGGACCACGCTGCCCTTTCCATGCGGCATCCCATCACCTGATCAGCGACAGCGTCAGGCTGATGTTGTGGTTCATCCGGTCGGCGCGTCGAAAGCGTGCGACGTATTGGTTCATGTATCCGGCCTCGATCCAGATGCCACGGGCCAGCGGCACGCCCACCCCGGCGAACAC
>NZ_CAMBTS010000079.1 GCF_945870625.1 Novosphingobium sp. Chol11
GGCCAGATCAGCTGTCTTCCCGCCCGCCTCTGCCTCCTTCAGCACTCCGATAATCTGCTCTTCCGTGAACCGTGATCGCTTCATCTGTCCGTCCTTCAAGGGGCCGGACTCTAATCATTCTTGGAGGAAAATCAGGGGGTCACGTCACAACGTCGAGCACGAGCCGCGCTCCGAACGTATAGTCGACGATGAAGCCCAGATCGAGCAAGGGCAACGGCACCCCAAGCATATCCTCGGTGAGCGCGATGCTGCCGCTGATCGGGCCGAAGCCGATATCGTCGAAGACGAATGCTGGTGGACCGGGTGCTTGCTCGGTGGCCGTAAAGGTAATTGCCTGCGACAGATCGGTCATATTAACAAAACCCCAATTCAAGCATCTTTGCGATCAGACTGCCCCAAGGACTTATCCAGACTCCAACCCAATTCTATAATCTGTCGAAGTTGATCGGGATTGTAGGAAACCGACAGGGCCGAGCGCCATCGCGCCTCAAGTGTGCCTGAATGATCCGGGATTCCCTCCAGTGCCCATCTGCAGAGTTGAGTATGGCTCAAGGCCAGCGTAACTAAAATAGCATCGAGGGGGCGCGAAAGTGGGCAACGTAAACCGGCAGGCACCAGCCCTGTTTACTTACTTCGAGCCGAGCACGCCGCTCCAGGGGCTGGTAGCATTCCATTACCGGATCGAGGTCGGCGACGCTCCGCTCGATGCCGGGATATGCTCACTGCTCGGCCAGTTGCAGATAACGTTAAGCGCGCACAACGCGTATGACTTTGGCGTCGGGCCTGAAATTGCCCCTGCCGCAGCGCTCTTAGGGCCCACGACAAGGGCCGCGCGATTGATTGCGCCGGCAGGATCTGTGGCCATTGGCAGCGCGCTGACACCGGCAGGCTGGAATGCGATCATCGGTGCGTCAGCGTCCAGTGCAGCGCACCGGGTGGCTTGCTTGTCAACGCTACTGGGCGACGATGCTGACCGTCTGCCTTCGGCATGCCTCGCACAGTGTCCTGATAAGGGCCCGGCCGTGCTCGATTCATTCCTGCGCGCCAAACTGCGCGGCCGGATGCCTGATCCGCGCATCGCCGAAATCGATGCATGGGTGCTGCTCGATGGCGAACAAAGCGCCGACGCGCTGGCCAGTGTACTCGCCATGTCGCGCCGTTCGCTAGAGAGGTTTACGGCCATGACGCATGGCGCGCCGCCAAAGCTGCTCGCGGCAAAATACCGGGCGCTGAAGGCCGCCGCGCGGATAGCAGCAGGCGAAGTCTCCGATTGGCGCGACGCCGCCGAACTCGGCGACTTTGTCGATCAATCCCACTTCATCCGCCATTTCAAGCGGCATGTCTGCATGACCCCACGCGCATTCAATGCCGCTCAGGACAGCTTTGTCCACCGCCTGATCCTTGGGCGCTGGCAACCGGGCAAGGATTTGGGGATTGCCATCTGGGCGGGCTAGTTCTTCAAAGCCCGGCGCAATGCGGGGTTCGCGATTGATGATCTCACAGGCATTTGCGGCAGACGCAGTTTGGAGCCAAGCCAGCACGAGACGACAATAGAATAGCCCGAGTGAACGCCGTGTTCTTTGAATCCCGGTTTGCGTCTTGGCACGGCGGAGATGGCGGGCACGCCGATTTCGACGCGCTCTTCGCGCACAAGCGAGGACCTGGCAGAGGGTGCTGCCAGGTCCCGGGAAAGGTCATGGTCTTGGTAGTCGAGACAGGAAGCTTCAGTCGATCGAACGCTTGAAGGTTTCCGGCAGGCAGAACAACCCGATGACGAAGCACAGGCTGGCAACGACGATCGGATACCACAGGCCATAGTAGATGTTGCCCGTCGAGGCGACCATCGCGAAGGCAACTGTCGGGAGGAAGCCGCCGAACCAGCCATTGCCGATGTGATACGGCAGCGACATCGAGGTGTAGCGGATGTTGGTCGGGAACAATTCCACCAGCAGCGCCGCAATCGGGCCATAGACCATCGTCACGTAGAGGACGAGGATGAACAGGATCGCGACGACCATCGGCTTGTTGATCGCTGCCGGATCGGCCTTTTCAGGATAGCCTGCGGCTACCAGCGCCGCCTTGGTTTCAGTCTGAAAAGCCTTGATCGCGGCGGCCCGCGCATCTGCTTCGAGGCCGGTCGTCACTGGCGGCGCGATGACCGTATTGCCGATCGTGATGGTAGCCTCGGTGCCCGGTGCCGCGACATTGCTGTAAGATACCCCCGCTTTGGCGAGGAAGCTCTTGGCGATATCGCAGGTTTTGCTGTCGAATTTGTTCGCGCCGATCGGATCGAACTGCACCGAACAGGCGGCGTTGTCAGCTTTGACAGTCACCGGTGCCGATTTGACAGCCGCATAGAGCGCCGGGTTGGCATTGTAGGACAGCGCCTCGAATAAAGGGAAATAGGTCAACGCAGCCAGCAGGCAACCGGTGAGGATGATCGGCTTGCGGCCGATGCGATCCGAGAGCCAGCCGAAGAGCACGAAGGCGGGCGTTGCCAGCAGCAGGGCAATGGCGATCAGGATATTGGTAGTTGCACCATCGACCTTCAGCATCTTTTCCAGAAAGAACAGCGCATAGAATTGGCCGGTGTACCAGACCACGGCCTGGCCCATGACCGCGCCGAACAGCGAGATCAGGACGATCTTGAGATTGCCCCAGCTGGCAAAGGCTTCGGTCAGCGGTGCCTTGGAAACCTTGCCTTCGGCCTTCATTTTGGTGAACGCCGGGCTTTCTTCAAGCTGCATGCGGATCCACAGCGAAACGCCCAGCAAGAGCGCCGAGACGAGGAAGGGAACACGCCAGCCCCAGTCCTTGAACGCCTCCTCACCGACCGCCGAGCGCACCCCGATGACCACGAGCAGGGCTGCGAACAGCCCCAAGGTCGCCGTTGTCTGGATGAAGCTGGTGTAGAAGCCGCGTTTGTCATCTGGAGCGTGTTCGGCGACATAGGTGGCGGCACCGCCATATTCGCCGCCCAGCGCGAGGCCTTGAAGCAGGCGCAGCGCCACCAGCATAAGCGGCGCTGCAACGCCGATGCCGCCATAACTTGGCAGCAACCCGACCAGGAAGGTGCTCAGCCCCATGATGCCCATGGTGACGAGAAAGGTGTTCTTGCGCCCGACCATGTCGCCGATGCGTCCGAACACGAGCGCTCCGAACGGCCGCACGGCGAAGCCTGCAGCAAATGCCGCGAGCGCAAAAATGAAACCGGTGGTTTCATTGACGCCCGAGAAGAACTGAGCAGTGATGATCGTGGCCAGCAGACCGTAAAGGTAAAAATCATACCATTCGAAAACTGTTCCCAGTGAAGAACCGAGAATAACCATTTTCTCATTCTTTGTGGCAACGTGGTGCTTGGGCAGTCCCGAAATATCATCGATGTCAATGTCTGCTAAGACGCTCATGACAGTTTACCTTCCCGCGTTGAACTGAGGTTCAATATTATTCAGTATGAATATTTGAAAGCAAACTCGAGGCGATTCAGCGAGCCGCTGTCTCCGCTCAACAGTTTGCGCACGCCGTGGCGATACTCGACGCCGAGGTCAAAGTTTTTGGCCGCTGTCCAAAACAGATTGCCGGCCAGGCTCCATGCTGCAGCGTTGTTTTGCAGCGAAACGTTTGCCGGGTACCACGCCTTTTGATAGCCGCCCATCACCGTAGACCGCAGGGTTTCGCTCCAGCCGACCCGCAGCGCCGCAAAACCGGCATGGTTACGCACGGTTTCCAGTTTATCGCCAGGGGCCCCGCCAAAAACCGCATCCGCGGCAAAGCCAAGGCCGAGATATCGACCGATGCCGTTGCCATACGTTGCCATGAAGCGCAGATCATGGCGGCTCTTTGGCCCGAACCCGATCTTGCCGGCCGCGCTGATGCCCCAGCCGAATGCGGTGTCGACAAAGCCGTTCTGGTTGATGCGCAATTCCCGCGCGATGCCAGCCAGCGACAGATCAGCCGAGCCGGTCTTGATGTTCACACGCCCGACCAGATCGGGCAGGCGGTCATCATCGTTGCCGAGCAGCGCCGAAGCCGTGCGGTTGGTGGTTTCTGTTTCAGGATTTTCGAGCGCAAGTTGCACCTGAATGCTCGGCGCGAGCGCCAAGGTCTGGCGCACCATCGTCTGACGAACAAACACCGTGCCTTCAATCGGCCCCACGAAATCGGTGCTTTCGGGCAGCACACCGACATTCTGAAAGGTGCTCCATTCCTGCCCGGCAAGGGTGTTGTCAACCGTGAGAAAGGCACGGCGCAACGTTGGCACAAACGCGTTCGTGGCGCGCTGCGCACCGGCAGGCGCGGTTGACAGCGCAAAGTCGAACTCCAGATGGCTCTTCAGGGTGTGATTTCCGGCCGGTGTTTCGGTGTTCAGGACAAAACGCGTCTGGCGCGCCTGAATGAGGAAATCCTGGCTTGCATAGCCGCCGCCAACCGGGATCTGTTGCGGCAGATAAAACTCCTTGCCCAGCCCGCCAACTGCCAATTCGCCATCATTGTACCGGGTGGCGGCGGCATTGATGCGGACAAAGCCGCCTAGCTTGAACCGGGTGCCGCCAATCTTGAAACCATCGGCGGGCTTGGCGTTCTCGAGCGCGACCAGCCGGGCTTCGGTCTCGGCCGACATCGCTGGCACCAAGACGGGTTTCGCCGCACCCGCTGACAAAGCGGCCGAGGAGCCAACCGCCGGGGCGCTGCGCGATGCTTCCAGTTCACCCCGCAGAGCCGAAACGGCGGCTTCCAGCTGAGCCAGACGGGCCTCCAGCGCGGCTTCGCGCGGCGTCTGCGCCCAAACCGGCGCGCCGGTCAACGCGGTGCCAAGGCACAGCAGCGAAAGGCAATGGCGGGTTTTCGTGGTCATCCTAATTCCCCAAGGTCGGTCCCCCGCCTCGCTGCGGGTGGGTTGCCAACATTGGACATCATCGGGGCTCGCCTGGCCTGATGGTAGCGCGACCTTGGTCGTAGACATGGTCGGGGATGCACCTTCGCCGCGGGCGGGGCATGGGGGAGCCAATCGACAAGAGACCTTGCATCGCGCCTTTGGGGGAGTGGAATCATGAGCAACGCGGTTTATCCGGTACCGGCTGAATGGGCCGCCCGCGCCCATATCGACGCTAGCGCGCATGCTGCCATGTCGGCCGAAGCGCTCGCGGATCCCGAAGGGTTCTGGGCGCGGGAGGCGCAGATCATCGATTGGACAACGCCGTTCAGCAAAGCGGACGAAAGCAGCTTTGCCGAAAGCGATTTTGCCGTGCGCTGGTTCGGCGACGGCGAGCTTAACGTTGCGGCAAACTGCCTAGATCGCCATCTGGCAACGCGCGGCGACACGGCAGCAATCTTGTGGGAGGGCGATGATCCGGGCGAAACCCGCACGATCACCTACCGCGATCTCCACGCCGAGGTCTGCAGGTTCGCCAATGTTCTCAAGGCACAAGGCGTGCAGAAGGGCGACCGCGTAACGCTTTACATGCCGATGGTGCCGGAAAGCGCGATGGCGATGCTGGCCTGCGCACGGATCGGCGCTGTCCATTCCATCGTGTTCGGGGGCTTTTCCCCCGAAAGTCTGGCAGGGCGCATTCAGGATTGCGACTCCACCGTGGTCGTGACCTGTGATGCAGGCCTGCGCGGCGGCAAGCCGGTGCCGCTAAAGGCAAATGTCGATGCGGCCTTGGCCCATTGCCCCTCGGTGCGCAGCGTGATCGTCGTCAAGCGCACGCGCGGCCCGGTTGCCATGCAGGAGGGCCGCGATCATTGGTATGAGGATCTGCGCGCCGCCGTGCCTGCCGATTGCCCTGCCGCGGCGATGAATGCCGAAGACCCGCTGTTCATCCTCTACACCAGCGGATCGACCGGCAAGCCCAAGGGCGTGCTGCACACCAGCGGCGGCTATCTGGTGTGGGCGGCGATGACGCACAAATATGTCTTCGATTATCGGCCCGGCGAAGTGTTTTGGTGCACTGCCGATGTCGGCTGGGTGACGGGCCACAGCTATGTCGTCTATGGCCCGCTGGCCAATGGCGCGACCACGCTGATGTTCGAAGGCGTGCCCAACTATCCCGATTTCAGCCGGTTCTGGCAGATTGTCGATCGCTGGTCCGTCAACACGCTTTATACCGCTCCGACAGCGCTGCGCGCGCTGATGCGCGAAGGCGATAGCTGGGTGAAGGCGGCATCGCGGGCCTCGCTGCGTCTGCTGGGATCGGTCGGCGAGCCGATCAATCCCGAAGCCTGGGAATGGTACCACCGCGTGGTGGGCGATGGGCGCTGCCCAATCGTCGACACCTGGTGGCAGACCGAAACCGGCGGCGCGCTCATCACCCCGCTGCCGGGGGCCACGCCGCTCAAACCGGGTGCCGCCAGCCTGCCGTTCTTTGGCATCGAACCGATCTTGGTGGATGCCACGGGGGCGGAACTGGACGGGGCGACCGAGGGCAATCTGTGCCTCACCCGGTCCTGGCCCGGCCAGATGCGCTCTGTCTGGAACGATCATGCTCGCTTTTTCCAGACCTATTTCACGACGTATCCCGGTCGCTATTTCACCGGGGACGGTTGCCGGCGTGATGAGGACGGCTATTTCTGGATCACCGGCCGCGTCGATGATGTCATTAATGTTTCGGGCCATCGCATGGGATCGGCGGAGATCGAAAGCGCGCTGGTCGCGCATCCGCTGGTGGCCGAAGCCGCCGTCGTCGGCGTGCCGCACGAGATCAAGGGACAGGGTATTTATGCCTATGTGACGCTCAATGCCTCCGAGATCGGCAGCCCGGCGCTGCGCCAGGAATTGGTGAAATGGGTGCGCAACGAGATCGGCCCGATCGCCAGCCCCGATGTCATCCAGTTTGCACCTGGCCTGCCCAAGACCCGCAGCGGCAAGATCATGCGCCGTATCCTGCGCAAGATCTTGCCGAGAATGACCTTGGCAGCCTTGGCGATACGTCAACTCTCGCCGATCCTTCGGTTGTTGCAGCGCTCATCTACACAAGGCCTGCCGCAGGCTAATCTCCGCCCCAAACACAAAGGGGAGGAGCCGGCCATGCAAGGCGGCACCAAGATGTGACGCAGATCCTGGTCGCCGACGACCATCCGATGTTCCGTGCCGCGCTGGCGCTCGCCGCGCGGCGGGTCTGTCCTGATGCCAGTGTTGTCGAAGCTGGTACCCTGGCGTCCGCAATCACGGCAGTGCATGATGCCCGCCGGGCTTTTGATCTGATCCTGCTCGATTTGCGCATGCCCGGTGCGGAGGGCTACTCCGGTGTCGCGCTGCTCCATGCCGAACTGCCCGCCGTGCCGATCCTCGTCGTCTCGTCGGCAGACGCAGCCGAAGCGGCCGGCGCGGCGCAGCGATTTGGCGCAGTTGGTTTCATCGGCAAGGATCAGGATCTGCCGACCATCGAGAACGCAATCCGCGCGGCTCTGGCCGGCACGCGCATGGCGATGCCGGTCGATCCCGCAACCGATCAGGTTGCCGCGCAAGTTGCCGCGCTGACACCGACGCAGCTTCGCGTCCTGCTCGGCGTGCTCGGCGGGCGGCTCAACAAGCAGATCGCCTTCGATCTCGGCATCAGCGAAGCGACGGTCAAGGCGCACATGACCGCGATCATGCGCAAGCTCGATGTGCAGAACCGCACCCAGGCGGTGCTGGCGGCGCGGGCGCTGGGGCTGGGGCACTACTAGCGAGAAAGCCGCCCCCTATGGCGCGGCGGCACGTCGGCCGGTGGTCAGCCACTGTGCCAGCGCCGCAGGATCGATCGGCTTAGGCAAGAGCGTGACGCCCAGCGCAGCGCAGCGCTGCGCGACGGCGGGGCTGCGGTCGGCCGTGACCAGCGCGCAGGCGAGGTTCGGCGCCAAGCCTTCGATGCGCGAAATCAGGGCAAGGCCATCCGTGGCGCACCCCAGATCCAGATCGACGATCGCCCAGTCCGCGTCGCCCAGCATGGCCAGCGCCGCGTCTGCCGATGCCGCGACCAGCGGCCGGCACTGCCATTTCGCCAAAAGCGTTGCGGTGGCCTCGCGAATGACATGGTCTTCGTCGACAATCAGCACAGTGGTGCCCGCCAAGCCGAGCGCGGCACCGGGAGCAGCGCGCGCGAGCCCGGGAGGGATGTCAGGCACGCTATCTGGCTGGGGAGCGATCGCCGGCAGCGAGACGGCAAACCGGCTGCCGCGCCCCGGGACCGACCACAGGTCGATGTCAGCACCGAGCAGCAGCGCGGTGCGCCGCGCGATGGCGAGGCCCAGCCCGATCCCGGCATCGCCGCCGTGGCCAAGCCGCTCGAACTCGGCAAAGATGCGTTCCTGATCTTCGGCGGGAATGCCAACACCGCTGTCGCGCACCTCGATCCGCACCATGCCCCCGCGCCGCCGGATGGCCAGCAACACGCCGCCCGTTATGGTGTAGCGGATCGCATTGGAGAGGAAGTTCTGCACCACGGAACGCAGCAGGTTGCGGTCTGTCTCGACCCAGGCATCGCCTGCGGCCAACCGCAAGGTCAGCTGCTTTTCCTCAGCCAATGGCGCAAAAATTTCGGCCAGTTCGATCATTAGTGTCCGCACCGCAAAGCGGGTCGGCACCGGACGAATCCCGCCCTCATCCAACTTCGAGATATCGAGTAGTGCGCGCAGCAAGGTATCGGCTGCAGCAATCGACCGGTCGACATGCGCGAGCAGCGGCTGCGCGTCTGGCGCGACTTCGCTGCTCAGCGCCGCAGTAAACAGCCGCGCCGCATGCAGCGGCTGAAGCAGATCATGGCTGGCGGCGGCGAGGAAGCGCGTCTTTTCCGCGGTCGCCCGGCCCAATGCGGCATTGGCGATCTGCAATTCGCGGGTGCGCTCAGAAACCCTGAGTTCGAGCTCGGCGCGCGCCTGTTCCAGACCGGCGCGCGCGTTGGCTTCTGCGGTGATATCGGTGAAGCACATCACATAGCCGCCGCCGGTCATTGGCCCGCCGACAGTCTTTACGACCCGGCCATCGGGGCGGATGCGTTCGAAACTGTGCGGGCTGGCAAGGCGCATCTTCTCCAGCCGGCGGGCCACATGGTCTTCCACCTCGCCCGGGCCGCAATCGCCGCGCAGCGCATTGTAGCGGATCAGATCAGCCACCGGCGCGCCCACCCGGATCAGACCGGGGGGATAGGAAAACAGATCGAGATAGCGGCTGTTCCATGCCACCAGGCGCAGATCGCGGTCGACCACCGAAACGCCGGGATCGATGTTTTCGAGCGTCGCCGCGAGCAACCCTTTGGAAAATTGCAGGCTCTGCCCGCTCTCATCAAGCATGCGCGCCACGTCATCGACCCTGAGCGCCGCGCCCGAAAGCGCCGAGGCCATGATCGCCCGCGCCGAAGGTGCGCCGACAATGCCCGCGATCAGGCGTTCGATGGCCTGTGCCGTGCGCCGATCAACCGGCGCTGTGCGATCCCGATCCGCGCCGATCACATCGGCCACCGCGCCCGCACCGGCAAAGCTTGTGGCCATGTCGGCCAGCGCGCCCAGCGTCATCAGGCGCGCTGCCGCCTCGCCGGCGAACACATCGGATGGCACCGTGCGCAACCGCCGCGCCGCGACGATCCCGTAAGCTGCCAGATTGCCGCCAAGACTGATCAGCACGCCGCGTGTAAGCCCAGCACCCGCCAGCCAGCCAAGCTCGGGCAGCAGCAGCAGGCCAACCCACAATGCCAGACCCGTGGCAAGCCCGGCGATCGCAGCGCGGGCGTCACCCACCCTGTCCCGCAGCGACAGAAACAGCACCGGGGCAAACTGGGCCATGGCCGCAAACGCGAGCAGGCCGATATCCGCCAGCCGCGCATCCGCCGGCACTGCCAAGGCATAGGCAAGCGCCGCCGCCATGACTGCCATGATCACCAGGCGGCGCACGCTGAGCAAAGTGTGCCCGATATCGCTGCCCGGGGCCAGCCGGGGCAGCAGCAGCGGCCCGACCAGATCGTTCGAAACCATGGTCGAAAGAGCGATCGATTCGGTGACCGCCATGCCGGTTGCCGCGGCAAAGCCGCCCAGAAACACCAGCAGCGCTAGGGCATCGGCACCGGCCGAAAGTGGCAGATTCAGCACGAACAGATCGGGCGGGCTGCCGGGGGGCAACAGCATCAGCCCCGCCAGCGTGATCGGCAAGGCTGCCAACGTGGTCAGGCCAAGATAGACAAGGAACGGCCAGCGCGCCGCCCACGCATCGCCCGGCGCATCGGCCTCGATCACGCCGACATAGAATTGCCGCGGCAGGCAGATGATCGCCACCATTGCCAGACCAGTGATGACGATGAAGTCCCCGCTGATCTGGCCGAGATCAAACCGCGAGGCCAACCGCAACAGCCCAGCCTCGCGCACCGCAGGCGGCGCTGCCACCAGCAGCATCACCGCAAACACCGCGGCACCGACGAGCGCCGCGATCTTGACAATCGATTCGATCGCGACGGCGTAAAGCACCGCTTCACTGCGCCCCGATGCCGAATAGCGGCGCGTACCAAACACGATCGCAAAGGCGGCCAGTACCGCCGCCGTGGCCGTCATCGGCAGCAGCCGGTCGCCGCCGGACAACACGACAATACTGGTGCCCACTGAGCGCAGTTGCAGCGCTAGATAAGGGATGGTTCCGCACAGCGCGAGTGTTGTCACCAGGGCCGCGACGGCGCGGCTCTTGCCAAAGCGGCCGCCGATGAAATCGGCGATCGATGTTGCGCCATCATGCTGCACCGCCGCGATCAGCCGAACGATGATCTGAGGCGCGAGCCACCAGATCAGGATCGGTCCCAGCGTGATCGGAAGAAAGCTCCAGCCATCAACCGCAGCGGTTCTCACCGCGCCGAAGAATGTCCACGATGTGCAATAGACGCCCAGCGCCAGCATATAGGCCGGGCGCCGGAAACGAGGCTGCGCAAACTGATCGCGCCGCCGCTCTGCCCACCCCGCCAGCAAGAACAACGTCGTAAAGTAAAGCAGCGCGCTGCCCAGCAATATCCCCGCGCTCATGGGCTCACCGGCATTCTGCGACGACTCATAGGGAGCAGCACCTTGTTGACCCGAGGACTATCTCAGACCACTTTGCCGCAATGCCAACTCAAATGCACAGGGCGGCGCGAGAATAGCCGGATTTGGTGTAAGCACACCGGAAATCCTCGATTGCAGCGTCCTTTGGCGAATCGAAACGTCCCGGGTTTGGCGGAGCCCTTTGGATGAAGTTACGCGGCCACGGGGGCGCCGGCCAGCAGGGCGTGGGAGCGCTATCCGGCTTTGCCGGGGGATCATCTTGGCCTTTTAGAGCCCATTGATCGTCTCGGCAAAGGCGTTGTCATGTGGCGAACGATCCCCGCATCGCAATGCCCTGCAGCCATCCCGCCGCAAGAACTGAACGCCGATCGCAACAAACCGCAAGCCCATTCTCCGCGCCCTGTCAGGCACGGATCGCGCCTCAGTTCGCCAAGGTCAGGTCCTCGAACCGGCCGAGGTGGAAATCGGCCGAGCCAAACTGGTTCTCGATCATCGTGCCGCGCTTGAAATAGTGGCCGATGGCCAATTCCTGCGTGATGCCGATGCCGCCGTGCGTCTGGATCGCGTTCTGGCCCACGAAGTTGATCGAGCGCGAGACTTTAGCCTTGGCCAGGCTGACTGCGGCCTTGCGTTCGGCGGCAGGCAGGTCGAGCTTCAAGGTGCCCATCAGCGCCATTGAGGCGATCTGCTCCACCTCGATGAAGATGTCGGCCATGCGGTGCTGCAGCACCTGAAACTTCCCGATCGGCTGGCCAAACTGCTTGCGCTGCTTTGTGTAATCCAGCGTGCCTTCGTGCAGCTTGCGGCTGATCCCGATGGCCTCGCCGCACACCGCCACAGTGGCTTCGTCGATCAGTTGTTCGATCAGGTCGATCCCGCCGGGAATATGGGTGTCCCCCGGGATGGCTACGTTCTCGAAGTACACTTCGGAAGCCTGAAAGCCGTCGACAGTCGGATAGTCGCGCCGCACGATGCCAGGCAAGCCCGCCTCAATGAGGAACAATTCCACGCCCTCCCGCTCGCGCGAGGAACCGCCAGTGCGCGCGGTGACGAGCAGATGCGTCGCCCAGGGTGCGGCATAGACCACCCCTTTGTGGCCCGACAGCACGTAACCCGCGCCGTCTGGCTTGGCGCTGGTGCGAATGTTGGCGAGGTCGTAGCGGCCCTGCGGCTCGGCATAGGCGAAGGCAATCACAGCGTTGCCGGCGATGATCTCGGGGATAACCGCATTGGCGCGGGCATCGCCTGCCGCCTTCATAGCGCCGCCGCCAATGACGACCGTCTGGAGATAAGGCTCGATCGCGATGACCTTGCCCAGCTCTTCCATCATGATCATGTTTTCAAGTGCGCCGCCGCCAAGGCCGCCATGATCTTCGGCAAAGGGCGCTCCCAGAATGCCGAGCTCGGTCGCGAGCGCCCGCCAGATGCCCGGATCGCGGCCCTCGGGCGCGGCAAGCATCTTCTTGCGCGTTTCAAAGTCATAAGTGTCGGCCAGAAAGCGCGCGAGCGTGTCGCGCAGCATATCCTGCGTTTCGGTGTAGCTGAAATCCATGATCCTCAATTCCCAAACAGGGCCGCCGCGTCACTGCGCGGCGGCCTCCCATAATTTCAAAGCCCCAGCACCATCTTCGCGATGATGTTGCGCTGGATCTCGTTCGAGCCGCCGTAGATCGTCGTTTTGCGGGTGTTGAAATACGCCGGTGCGGCGCGGTGCGCATAGTCGGGACCGATCGGATGCTCGTTGTCGCCCTCTCCGAAGCCGCGGAAATAGGGCGCGCCATAGTGGCCGACCGCTTCCAGGGTCAGCTCAGTAAGCCGCTGCTGGATTTCCGAACCCTTGATCTTGAGCAGGCTCGATTCCGGCCCCGGCCCCTTGCCTGCGCTTTCGCCAGCAAGACTGCGCAATTCGGTGTATTCAAGCGCGGTTAGGTCCATTTCCAGTTCGGCGATCTTGCGTTTGAAGAAGGCGTTGGCGAGCAGCGGCTTGTCCCCGTCCATCTCGGTACGGGCAATGGTCTTGACCTTCTCGATCCCGCGCTTCGAAGCCGCGACACCGGCGATGCCGGTGCGCTCGTGCGCGAGAAGGAACTTGGCGCAAGTCCAGCCCTTGTTCTCCTCGTAAATGCGGTTCTCGGCCGGCACGCGCACGTCTTCCAGCCAGACTTCGTTGACCTCGTGCTCGCCGCCCAAGGTGATGATCGGGCGCACGGCGATGCCGGGGCTCTTCATGTCGATCAGCAGGAACGAGATGCCTTCCTGCTGCTTGGCATCGGGATTGGTGCGGACGAGGAAGAAGCCCCAGTCGGCATGCTGCGCCATTGTCGTCCATGTCTTCTGGCCAGTGACGACATACTCATCGCCCTCAAGCACCGCTTTGGTGCGCAGCGAGGCGAGATCGGAGCCCGAACCCGGCTCAGAATAGCCTTGGCACCACCAGTCATCACCCGAGAGAATGCCGGGCAGGAAGCGGGCCTTCTGTTCGGGTGTGCCGAAAGTGTAGATCACCGGGCCGACCATCGAGAGGCCGAAGGGCATCAGGCGGATGCAGTCTGCGCGCGCGGTTTCTTCGGACCAGATGTATTTCTGAGTCGCGGTCCAGCCGGTGCCGCCGTATTCGACCGGCCATGCCGGAGCGATCCACCCCTTTTTCGCCAGAACCTTGTGCCACGAGAGGAAATCCTCCCTGGAGAGCTCTTTGCCCTCATCCTGCTTGCCGCGCAGGTCTTCCGGGTAGTTCTCGGCGATGAAGGTGCGCACTTCCTGCTGGAAGGCCAGATCTTCGGGGCTGAAATCAAGATGCACGGGCGTTCTCCCTTGTCGGCTATGGCTTTGCTGTCGCTTTATCGCATGAATCGGGTCTCAGCGTGAGACCCAAACGCTGCTAAGACCATTCCCGCTGTTTACGTAAACGTCAAGCACCCAATGTGCCTGCACGGGGTAAACCCCCAGGGTGATCCACAGCCACTACGCGGCGCATTGGGCTTCGCTTGCGCCCCGACGAGCCGCCTTCCGCGCAGAAAAGACGGGCGATCCAGATGAATGACCGACCGATCCCCTGAGCCGGAAGCGTTAGGTCAACTGATTCAAAGCAACGTCACCATTCCAAAGCAAAATGATCGCCAACGCGGCAAGGCAGACAAAACAGGCGTACAAACCGACCATCGCTCGACAGAATTGAATGCCGCAGTCCCACTGCCCTAAGCAGCTGAGCCCCACAAGAATGGCTCTAGCCCTCTTATCAGAGCGCAAGTTACTGATTCCATTTTGAAAATTAGCAGCGGAGGAGGGACTCGAACCCCCGACACGTGGATTATGATGCTAATGCTGATCCAAACCATCTAATGATTTCAATGCGTTATTGATATTGATGCCGATTTTGGGCCGCACCTGACGCCGCGCCATTTTATCGTTCAATTTCATAAACTTGACTGTAAAGACAGTGCAGCACACCGCCAGCACATTACAACAGCCATTCCCAGCGCCTGCCAGCGCCTGACAGCCCCAGAGCGCATTGGACGCTGCCAAGCTGTGCTGACGCTGCTCAGGGAGTGTCCTGGCGTTTTGTTGTCAGGTGGGCGGCCCGTCAACCGGAGACTCATCAACCCGAATGGCAAGCGCAACCCTGCCGACATTGCCTCAAGCCGACTTCGCCGTTTGCCTGCCTCATGCCGATCTGGCGTGGAGGGCAACATGAGAAAAATTGCAATCGGTCGCGACATTAGGCATGACGCTCATGTTGATGAGCACAAATACGATGCCGGTCAAATGCGCAGTATCGCCCGTAAGAAAGTCTGCGGTAGCCGCTCCACATCATGGGCATGCCCGGCGTATGGAAGCGCGCGCATG
>NZ_CAMBTS010000080.1 GCF_945870625.1 Novosphingobium sp. Chol11
CGGATGCGCGGATCGCCGGACGCGGGATCGATATCCATCAGGATATGGTTGGTGGGCATGATCACGATGAGCGTGAACGGCCAGTTCGCGATCATCAGCAGCGCGCCGCACAGGAACAACGCCTGCCCCGATTGCCACCATGCCGCGCCGCCAAACAGAAACGCGACACTGGCAAGCGCCGACTGCATCGCAAAGCCGCGCTTGTACGATGGCTTCCACTGCCGCAGCAGCGCGCTGTCTTCGAGCAGCATGCGCGCGGGCTGTTCGGCTACGTTGATGTAAAACGCCGCGCCCGCGAAAAGTGCCGCGGCGGTGAGCGCAAGATTCCCGGTCAGCATCATTCGCCCCCTTACATCCGAAACACCCCGAACCGGGGTGCCTCCGCCATCGGTGCCTCAAGGGAAACCCCCAGCGCCAGCGCCAGCACATCCCTTGTCTGCACGGGATCGATCACCCCGTCGTCCCACAGCCGCGCGGTCGCGTAGTAGGGGTTGCCTTCGTCCTCATACTTCTGGCGGATCGGGGCCTTGAAGGCTGCGGCCTCTTCCGGCGTCCATTTGTCCGCATCGCGGTGCACCGTCGCCAGCACCGACGCCGCCTGTTCGCCGCCCATCACCGAAATCCGCGCATTGGGCCAAGTGAACAGAAAGCGCGGGTCGTAGGCCCTGCCGCACATGCCATAATTGCCCGCGCCGAAGCTGCCGCCGATCACCACGGTGATCTTGGGCACTTGCGCGGTGGCCACCGCCGTGACGAGCTTCGCGCCGTGCTTGGCGATTCCCTCGGCCTCATACTTGCCGCCGACCATGAAGCCCGAAATGTTCTGCAGGAACAGCAGCGGAATGCGGCGCTGGCAGGCGAGCTCGATGAAATGCGCGCCTTTCTGCGCGCTTTCAGAGAAGAGCACGCCGTTGTTGGCGAGGATCGCCACCGGCATGCCCCAGATATGCGCGAAGCCGCAGACCAGCGTGCTGCCGTAAAGCGCCTTGAACTCGTGGAATTCGGAGGCATCGACCAGCCGCGCGATCACCTCGCGCACATCGTAGGGCGCGCGGACATCATCGGGGATGATGCTGTAGAGGTCTTCGGCGGGGTATTTGGGGTGGCGCAAGTTCCGCGCCGCAGTGAAGGCCGGGGGTTCGGCCCGGCCAAGCGCCCAAACGCCTGAGGCCCCGGCCTGCGCCGGGGCGCCGAGGTGACTGACGATATCGCGCACGATCGTCAGCGCATGCTCGTCGTTGTCCGCCAGATGATCGACCACGCCCGATTTGCGCGCGTGGAGGTCGCCGCCGCCAAGCGCTTCGGCGGTGATTTCCTCGCCCGTTGCGGCTTTGACCAGTGGCGGGCCGGCGAGGAAGATCGTGCCTTGCTCGCGCACGATCACGCTTTCGTCGCTCATCGCGGGGACATAGGCCCCGCCCGCCGTGCAGCTGCCCATCACGCAGGCGATCTGGGGGATCTGGCGCGCCGACATATTGGCCTGATTGAAGAAAATCCGCCCGAAGTGGTCGCGGTCCGGAAACACTTCGGCCTGATGCGGCAGGTTCGCGCCGCCGCTGTCGACCAGATAGATGCACGGCAAGTGATTGGCCTGCGCGATTTCCTGCGCGCGCAGGTGCTTCTTCACCGTCATCGGGTAGTAAGTGCCGCCCTTCACCGTGGCATCGTTGCACACGATCATGCACTGGCGGCCCGAGACGCGGCCAATCGCGGTGATCAGCCCTGCGCCAGGCACTTCATCGCCATAGAGGCCGTTCGCGGCAAGTTGGCCCAGTTCGAGCAAGGGCGAGCCGGGATCGAGCAGCCGCTCCACGCGGTCCCTTGGCAGCAATTTGCCGCGCGCGGTGTGGCGCTCGCGCGATTTCGCCTCGCCGCCCAGCGCGGCCTGCGCAACGTGGGCGCGCAATTCCTGCGCGAGGGCGCGGTTGTGCGCAGCGCGGGCCTGCGCCTCCGGGCTGGCGGGATCGAGCATGGTCGGGAGAATGGGCGCGCTCACGCCGCACCGATCAATTCGCGCCCGATCAGCATGCGGCGGATTTCGTTGGTCCCCGCGCCGATATCGAGCAGCTTGGCATCGCGCAAGTACCGCTCCACCGGCCAGTCCTTGGTATAGCCTGCGCCGCCCAGCGCCTGCACCGCTTCGCCCGCGACACGGAACGCGTTTTCGCTCGACATCAGGATTACGCCCGCCGCATCGAAGCGCGTGGTGTGCCCGGCGTCGGCGGCGCGCGCGACGGCATACGTATAGGCGCGCGCCGATTGCAGCGCGACATACATGTCCGCCACTTTGCCCTGCATCAGCTGAAATGCCCCGATCGGTTTGCCGAACTGCTTGCGTTCCCGAACATAGGGAATGACCGTGTCGAGGCAGGCCTGCATGATCCCGAGCGAAATCCCCGCAAGCACCACGCGCTCATAATCGAGGCCCGACATCAGCACGCCGACGCCGCCGTGCAGCGGGCCCATCACGTTTTCCTCAGGCACAAAGCAATCGTTGAACACCAATTCCGCCGTGGGCGAGCCGCGCATGCCCATCTTGTCGATCTTCTGGCCGATGCTGAAGCCCGCCATGTCCTTCTCGATCAGGAACGCGGTGATGCCCCGGCTCGCCGCCTCGGGCGCGGTCTTGGCATAGACCACCAGCGTATCGGCATAGGCCGCATTGGTGATCCAGAACTTGGTGCCGTTGAGCAGGAAGCCGCCTTGCACGCTGTCTGCCTTGAGCTTCATCGAGACGACGTCCGACCCCGCCCCCGCTTCGGACATCGCAAGGCTGCCGACATGCTCGCCCGAAATGAGCTGCGGCAGATACTTGGCCTTCTGCTCGTCATTGCCCCAGCGGCGAATCTGATTGACGCACAAGTTCGAATGCGCGCCGTAGCTGAGGCCGACCGAGGCGGAAGCGCGGCTCACTTCCTCCACCGCGATGACATGGTCGAGATAGCCGAGCCCCAGCCCGCCCCATTCTTCCTCGACCGTGATGCCATGCAATCCCAGCGCGCCCATCGCGGGCCACAGATCGCGCGGGAACCAATCCTGCGCATCGACTTCCACCGCCAGCGGGGCGATCTGCTCATCGGCAAAGCGCGCGGCCGCCTCGCGGATCATCATCGCGCTTTCGGGCAGACCGAAATCGAGCGTGGGGGTGGCTGGCATGGGTGTTCTCCTCGTCCTGGAGACAGTCCATACCAGCCGCTGTGCCAAGCGGAAGATCGAATTCGCAGGGGATGGGCCGCAAGCGCAAACCGGGATTTACCGGGGCCGGTTCAAACAACCCTTACGGATAGCTCACCCCCTCGGGCAGTTCGACGTCGACCGAATCGAGCCGCAGTTCGATGCCATGGTCGTTGACCGCCGTTGGTTCGCAAAACAGCATGCCCGCCAACGGCGCAAGCGAAGTTCGCCACGAGAAATTGTCGGCACCGCTCGGCATCTGGTAGGGATTGAGCCAGCCATTCTGCGAAATCATGAACCTGCCCGCATCGACCCGGACAATCGGCATCAGCATTTGCGACGAACGATCAAGATTGAACGATCCGAGATAAAAAATCGGCGGCACCAGATAAGCAAGGTATTCGTTGAGCAATATGCCTTCGCCGATGCGGCATTTGCTGCCATCTTTTGTGGTCGAAAACCGCGCAAACGCGGTCGCGCCGGTGGGCAGATCGGTGAGCTGCATTCTGACAAGGCAGCGCGTGCCATTGGGGCCCGAGCGGATCTTGAACACCAGATCACCATCCCGCACGCTGATCCCGACAGGATAGCTCGGGCTGCCCAGCGCCGAAGAGACGCCATTGCAGGTGGATTGCAGCGCGCCGACCATGAACGCGCCGAGCTTGTCGCGCAGCGCGCTGGTGCTGCCAAAGGTCACTGTCCGCCGGTTGCGCGGGGTATATAACAGGCCGGTGACCGCGCGCGCCGAACCATCGCTGCGGAAGGTTTCGTTGCGGGTTCCGTCTGGATTGACCGCGCGCCAGACGGAATCGGCGTCGCGCACCATCAGCATCGCGGTGGGCTGGCAGTTTGTGCCGTTGCCGATGCTGCGCTGGTAGCCGGCAAGCGCATCGCGTTCGAACAAGGCCTGCTGATCCGGCCGGGAAACTTCGTCCGACAGTTTCAAAGAGCCGCCGACGATACCGGCAACGCCCTGGATTTGGAACTCGGCGGTACCATTGGTCACAGCGATGCCATCGCCGAGCGGACCTCTGGTATCGTTCATCCGCCGCGGAATTTCTGTTGCGCGAGGATCGAACGAGGTTGTGTAGTTGCCCGTCTGGCTTGAGAACCGATTGGCCAGCTGATCAATCCGCAGCGGCAGGCCCCACACGCCGGGAGTTTGTTCCCAAGTGCAGCCTGGGCGAAAGGCAAACAGGTGGACCGCGCTTGCCGGGCCAAGATTGGAGATGCGGAACCGCATCACCCCCACTTTGCCGGTGATCGGCGGCTCGGAAATCAGCGCAATCTGCGGCCGCACTGGCATCTGGATCGGCCCTTTGGGCAGCCCGCTTCGCGGCGGCAAAGTCGGACCAGTGGGGGCGGCAGGTTGCAGGACCGAACCGGGCGGCCTGGTGATCGGCGCGTCCGGGATAGGCCGCACTTGCGCCATCGCCGGGCTGATCGCCGTTGCTGCGGCAAGGCCGAGCATGAATTTCATCGCAAACCGCATGGAAATCTCTCCTGATCAGGGCGGGAATCGGGCCACGGACGGGGGGGCACGCAGCGCATGATTGCGCAGCGCCCCCCCTGTCTGCCGCGTCCGGCTGCGTTCAAACGGCGAACTTGCGCGTGGGCTGGCGTTCTTCGGCAGGGATGGTCTTCAAGCAGCGATCCGCGCCGGCCCTGCGGTCCATCGTGTAGCCCAGCCCGCATGTCACCGAGGCCGTGATCGTGATGCCGACTTGCGTTGCGCAGACATCGGTATTGCCGTTGAAATCGACACGAAGCGCGGCACCGATCGGGCCAGCCGGTGTCGGCACCTGCACGCACGGCAGCGGCGCTGCGCTCTCGATGCGGCTGGCCTTGAAGCAGCGCGCGCCGCTGGCCACTGTCTGGAAGGCAAAGCCGCTGTCACAGCCCCAATAGGACGCCGCCTGCGCCGGAGCGGCGGCAAGGCCGATGGCGCCAATGGCCCCGAGCGAGAGCGTCTGAACCAACATCGAAAGTGCGCCCGCAGCGCCCATCATCTTCGTAAGCATCATCATTCCCCCATGCGTGTTGCAGTCCGCGCTGATGGCCATCGGATCGGCCGGGCGCTGAACAGGGGCGAAGCTACTGCGCCCGGGCCGCTGCGCGCATCGCCCAGATGGCTAGGCCGCATGGGTGAGGCCAAACGGCACTGCGCTTTGACAACCTTGCCGCTGCGCGCCAGATGATGGTGCGCAAGATTGCGAGCGGGAGGTGGATGGCATGGAGTCGATTGCGCGGGGCCCGACGGACGTCCCTCTGCTGGAAACCACGATCGGCGAGGCGCTGACTTTGGCAGCGCAGCGGTGGGGCGGCGAACTGGCGCTCGTATCGCGCCATCAGGGCGTGCGCTGGACATGGGCCGAGCTGGACGCCGAGGTCGACCGGGTGGCGACCGGGCTGCTCGATCATGGGGTGGCCAAGGGCGACCGGGTGGGCATCTGGGCGCCCAATGGCGCGGAATGGGCCGTCATCCAGTTTGCCACCGCGCGGATCGGCGCGATCCTCGTCACGATCAATCCGGCCTACCGGACATCCGAGGTCGGTTATGCACTGAACAAGGTGGGCTGCTCGGTGCTGGTCTGCGCGGCTGCGTTCAAGAGCAGCGACTACATCGCGATGCTGCGCGAACTAGGACCGGAGAACCTGCCCGATCTGCGGCTGATGGTCGCGCTGGGCGAGGCCGAACATGCGGGCTTCCTGCCATGGAGCAGCCTTCGCGCCGAGGCCGATCCCGAACGCCTGGCCAGCGCGGCGGCAATCCTCGACCGGCACGATGCGATCAACATCCAGTTTACCAGCGGCACCACCGGTTTCCCCAAGGGCGCGACGCTGACGCACCGCAATATCCTCAACAACGGCTACTTCACTGGCCAGACGATCCGCATCACCCCGGCGGACCGCATCTGCATCCCGGTGCCGCTCTATCATTGCTTCGGCATGGTCATGGGCAATCTCGCCGCGCTCACCAGCGGCGCAGCGATGGTCTATCCGGGCGAGGCGTTCGATCCGCGCCTCGTGCTGGAGGCGGTAGCGGCCGAGGGCTGCACCGCGCTCTATGGCGTGCCGACCATGTTCATCACCGTGCTGGGCCACCCCGATGCAGCGCACACCGATGTCTCGGCCCTGCGCACCGGAATCATGGCGGGCGCCCCCTGCCCGACATCGACCATGCTGCAAGTCATGGACAGGCTGAACATGCGCGAAGTGACCATCGCTTACGGGATGACCGAAACCAGCCCGATCACCGCGCAGACCGCGACCGATGATCCGCTGGCCGAGCGGGTCGAGACCGTGGGCCGGCTGCACTCGCATGCCGAGGCGAAGATCATCGGCCCCGATGGCCAGACGCTGCCGATTGGCGAGCAGGGCGAATATTGCGCGCGCGGATATTGCGTGATGCAGGGCTACTGGGCCGACCCTGCGCGCACCGCCGAGGCGATCGACGCCGAGGGCTGGATGCATTCGGGCGATCTCGCGACCATCGACGCCGCAGGCTACGTGCGCATCACCGGGCGGATCAAGGACATGATCATCCGCGGCGGCGAGAACATCTATCCGCGCGAAATCGAGGAATACCTGCTTCGCCACGATGCCATCGCCGATGCGCAAGTGTTTGGCGTGGCCGACGAGAAGTTTGGCGAGGAAGTGTGCGCCTGGGTGATTGCCAAGGCGGGATCAGCGATCACACCGGAAGATGTCGTCGGGCACTGCAAGGGCAACATCGCGCACTACAAAGTGCCGCGCCATGTGCGCATCGTGGAATCGTTTGTCATGACGGTGACTGGCAAGGCCCAGAAATTCGAGATGCGGCGGATGATGGAAGCGGAGCTTGGGATTTCGCAAAAGTAAGGCAGACCGCCGCCGATCCACCGCCCCGTTCGAACCCGTTCCCGCATTCTCGCATTCTCGCATTCCCGCATTACTACTTAACCCCGAAAAAAGCGAAATTCACCCAACTGGATTAATCCAGAACGGCAAACTTGGGTGGCCGACATCTGTCCTCTGCTCACGCCAGGTCGGAGCCAAGGCCGATGAAATCATTCACGATAATCCAGAAGGTCTATCTTTGCTGCGCCTTGCTTGCGGCGACGATCGTGCTTTCGACCATGCTCATCCTGTTCGGCGCGCGACAACAGGCCGCCGCGCTGGAACAGATGGTCGAGGTCAACAGCTTGCTGCGCAATCACATGGAGGCCGACATGGGCCACGATGCGATCCGCGCCGAAGTCGTCAGCATCATCGCCGCATCGCGCACCAGCGAGATCGACGGCCCAGCCGCCGGGCGCGAACTGGTTGACCGGTTGAACGAATTTGAAGGCCATATGCTGGAGACGGAACGTTTCAAGCAGTCCCCTGCGATCACCACAGCGCGCGCGGCGGCCGACAGCGATTTCCGCCTCTATGTCGCCACCGGCCGAAAGATCGCCGCCGCCGCGCAGATCGGGATGATCCCGGATGGGCCGCAATTGCGCCAGTTCCTGATCATCTTCACCAAGCTTGAAGGCTCGATGGCGAAGATATCCGATACGGTTCAGGAATTCGCCGCGCAGAGCGAGGCGCATGCTGAAGCCTCCGCCCGCCTGACATGGTGGATCGGCATCGTCGGCCTGGTGCTGGGGCTAAGCGTTCTTGGCATGATCGCCTTTGCCGCGCGCCGCTACCTGATCGAGGCGCTCCTCAAGCTTAACGGGAACGTCAAACTCCTTGCCGATGGCAAGCTTGATATTGCCATCGCCGCCACCGATCGCCCGGACGAAATCGGCAGCCTCGCCCGCTCGGTCGACACGCTGCGCGATGGCCTGATCCAGTCGCGCGCCGACACCGCCAAGCAGGCAGACATGATCGTTGCCTCCATCGGCGAGGGGCTTGATCAGCTTGCAGGGGGCAATCTGGCCTATCGGATTGATCAGCCGCTGGCCGGCATATTCGAAAGATTGCGCGTGGATTTCAACGATGCGCTGCAATCGCTGGGCCAAACCATGCAAAGCGTGCGCGGATCGACCACGGAATTGCAGGGCGTCGCGCGCGATATTGGCCGCGCGGCCAAAGACCTTGCCGATCGCAATGCCAATCAGGCTGGCAACCTCGAAGAAACCGCAGCGGCGCTTACCAGCTTGTCGGATCGGGTGGCGGGCTCGTCCGAGGCGGTTCGCGCGGCCAAGCAAGCGGTTGACGGCGTTGGCGACGAGGTGACGCGCGGCGGCAAAGTGGTGCAGGAAGCAGAAGCCGCGATGGACCGGATCGAGCAGGCCTCGCAAGAGATCAGCAAGATCATCAGCGTGATCGACGCCATCTCGTTTCAGACCAACCTGCTGGCGCTCAACGCCGGGGTCGAGGCTGCGCGCGCGGGCGATCATGGCAAGGGCTTTGCGGTCGTCGCCACCGAAGTGCGCGCCTTGGCGCAGCGCAGCTCCGACGCGGCGAGCGAGATCCGCAACCTGATCGCCAATTCATCGGGCGAAGTGGGGCAAGGGGTGAAGCTGGTGCGCGAAGCGGGCGGCGCCTTGCGCATGATCACTGGCCGGATGGACGAAATCAACCGGATGATGGAACTGGTCAGCACCAGCACCGCCCAGCAGTCGGTTGAACTGATTGCGGTCAAATCCAGCTCGGTCCACTTGGAGCAGATCACCCAGAGCAACGCGGTCGTGGCCGAGCAAGTTCGCGAGGCGAGCACGGCTGTGGTGCAATCGGTGAGCACCGTGGCGGGCGAGCTCGATCATTTCGACCTTGGCCATCAAACCAGCCGCGCGCCGGAGCGCGCGTTAGCCGCATGATCGTGCGGCGCTTGATCGGCCTGATCGCGCTGCTCGGCATGAGCACGGCGCAAGTCAGCGCGCAGGCCCAGGATCCTGCGCAGGAAACCGCTCAGGAATCTGCTGAAGAATCCACTGAAGGATCTGGCCCAATCGAACTCGGCGGCAAGATCATCCTCGATCTTTCCAGCATGGCCAGCGGCGGGAGCGATCAAAGGCTGCGCGCGCTGACCAACATCGATCTGACCGCCGAGGCCGATCTGGCGGCGCTGATCGGTTGGCATGGCGCAAAGGCGCATGTCCACATCCTCGACAATCGCGGCGCAAGGCCCAACGATGCGATCGGCACCTTGCAGGGCATCAACAATATCGAAGTCACCAAGGCGGGCCTGCGCCTGTTCAAGGCGTTCGTTGAACAGGAACTGGGCGGCGGGAGCACGCTGCTGGTCGGGCTCTACGACCTCAACAGCGAGTTTTACACGAACGCGGCGGCCAGTCTGCTGATCGCCCCGGCCTTTGGCATCGGCTCCGAGCTGGCATCCACCGGGCCGAACGGTCCCTCGATTTTCCCATCAAGCGCGCTCGCCGCGCGGCTGCGGGTGCCGGTTCTGGACGGCAAGAGCTATGTCCAGTTTGCGGTGATCAATGCGCGGGCGAGCACCATGGGCGATGATGGCGGGGTCGATTTCAGCTTCCGCGATGGTGTCTTGCTGATCGGCGAAGCTGGCCTTGTCAGCGGCCCGGTGCGGGGATCGCTGGGCAGTTGGCTCTATGCGCGCAAGCGCGAGGCGCTGAATGAATTCGATGCACAAGGCTTGCCGCTGCGCAATACTGCGGCGGGCGCTTATGTCGTCGTCGAGGCGGATATCCTGCCCACGCTGACCGGATTTCTGCGCGCCGGGATTTCGGACGACCACTCCAGCCCTTTCCGGGGCGGTCTTCAGACCGGGGTGATGCTCACCCCGGTGATCGGTGGGCGCGACAAGAGCGCGCTATCGCTAGGGCTGAACCACGCCTGGCTGACCGGGCCCGCGCGCGGCGCGCTGCTCGCCTCAGGCACCGATCCGGCCCGCGGCGAGACCGCGCTCGAACTCACCTTCGCCGACGAGGTGATCGAAGGGGTCACGCTGCAACCCGACGTGCAGTGGATCTGGCATGCGGGCGGCATCCGCACGGCGCGCGATGCCATCGCGACAACGCTCAGAATGAGCTTCGAATTCTGACCGGCGCAGGGGCTTTTCGAAGATCGACCAAGGTCATCACCGGCCCGCCGATCTGCCCGGCCACCGGGCGCAGGATCGCCTTGACCTTGCCGGTGGCATAAAGCGCCTGATACGCTGTGTATTCCGCGCGGTAGAGCGCGATCTCATTGCGGTAATCCTCCTCGTGCGAGATAAGCGCGAAATCGGCGTTGCAATCGGCGCGGCGGGCGGGCGGCAGCGTGCCATAGTCGAGGATCGATTTGCCCCCGCGCGCCAGTTCGATCGTAGCGTAGCCCGCGCGGCCATGGATCAGCGCGACGACATCGACGCACCCGGCATTGCCCATCGGAAACAGCAAGGTCCACGGCTGCTCGATCAGATCGAAGGCATTGTGTTCGATCAATACGCGGCTGCCCGGCGGAATATGCCCTAGCGCCCAGTGCGCGGCTATTTGCCGCGTATCGTTCATGCGGGCGCGGGCATCCGAAAAATCGCGCAACGCGAGCAAGGCCGCCGCCGCGATCAGCACCGCGACCGGCACGCCGGTTGCCACAGGGGCGATCCAGCCGGGCCCGCCGACCCGCGCTTTCAGCAAGTCGATCAGGCACACAAAGCCATACCCCGCCAGGATCGCGCCCAGCGGCATGAGCGGCAGCGACCACCGCTCCCAGATCAGATGCTGCGCACAAATCACGATCAGGAACGCCGCGCTCACCGGGGTGAGGATGGCCAGCGCCAGCCGATGCCGGTGCAATTGCAGCGCGCCCAGCGCGGCGAGCCCCAGCCCGAGCCAGCCAAACCCCCACAGCATGGCCCCGCGAAAATACCATTGCAGATTGAACCACAAGCTGCCGCCATTCGCGCCGACATGGTGCGCGCGGCTCTCCCCGCGCAAATTGCCAAGGGCGGTCGGATAATCGAGCAGCAGATAGGGCGAGACGATGAACAGGATCGCGGCCGCCGCCAACCCCGCCGCGACCATCCGCAAGGCCGCCGTGCGCACCGGGAGCACGCCCGAGCGCGCCGCAAATACGCTGGCCGTGAGCATGGCCACCCCGGTCAGCGCGAAGGGCCATTTGGTGGCGACCGCCACCCCCAGCCACAGCGCGGCCAAAAGGTAATCGCGCCATTTGCCCGAAACGGCGAGCGCGGCGCAGGCCCGCATGCACAGCAGCATGAACACGCAGCCCATCACATCCGAGCGGATAATCTGCGACCAATTGAGAAAGACCGGGTTCAGCGCCAGCAGCAGCGCCGCCGCCAGCCCCGCCCGCTCTCCGAAAAAGCGCCGCGCCAGCGACCATGTCAGCCAGATCGCGGCAAGCGCGAACAAGGCCATCGCGATCCGCCCCGGCACAACGATCCACGAAGGATCGGCATAGACCATATCGCCGAACTGCGCGGCAGAAGTTGCCCGCCCAGTGAGCAGGGCAAAGACGAACACCCCCGCGTTGATCACCGCCAACACATACATCGTGGTGGTCGCCGGATGCCCGAACCAGCCGGGATTGAGCGTGACCTCGCGCAGCATCTTGAGCGCGCCAAGCTCGAACATCAACTCATCCTGATCGTTCATCGCGGGCAGGCCGAAGCGGATGCTCGCCAGCCGCAGATAGAGCGCGGCCAGCAGGATCAGGACCAGCGCCCAATTCCACCGCCGCTGCGCTGCATCCCCCATCAAACGCCCACCACCGCAAGATCGCCGATGCGCGAGGGCACAGCCAGCGGCCGATCCCCCAGCGTCACGCGCTTACCCGCATCGCCCACCGCGCCGGGCGAGATCGTGGTCGCATCGATGCGCAACCGCTTGGCGCTGCCTTCGACCCGGACCCCGCTGGCAAAGGCGGAATTCTGCCCCGAGATCAACACATCGGCGGTGCCGCCCTCGCAATCGCGCAACACAATGGCGCTGGCCCCGGGCCTCGAGGAGGGGTTGGCGATGGCCAGCCGCAGCGCAAAACCGCTGCAGCCGGTGAGCGCGGCCGGCCGCGCGTGTTCGAGAATCTTGAGGCCGCCTACCTGCAGGCCGCTGCTGGCGCTGGCCAGAAGGCCGACCGCGCGCCCGCCCGCCGCGAGATTAACCGCGCCCGCCAGTTGCCCGCCGGTGATCGTCGCCAGACCGCGCATGTTTTCGAGGCGCAGCGCGGCCTTTGCGCCGGGGGCCACCGCAACATAAGGATCGATCACGTCGATCAGCGCGTCGGGCGAGGTATCGAGGATGTCGATCCCGACGCTCGCGCATTGATCGATGATCGGCAGCACCAGATGCAGATCGATATGGCCGTGGCGGGCGCGCGCGCCGATCAAGGCGGTCTTGCCATCAATGCGGATGCCGGTGGGGACGCCCGAGGTTTCAAACTCGGTGATGAAGGTATCGGCAAAGGCACCTTCGATCTGCAGGCCGACCGGATCGGCCAGCGCCGGCGCGCCGCCGATGGTGGCGTTGCAGCCGCGCAGGAAGATCGAGGCGTTGCCGCCGGCCAGGCCGATATCGCGCGCGCCATCGAGCAGGAAGCCGCGCCACAGCTGCCCGCTCTGCGCGCCGGTCATCGAGCGAAAGGCCACGCAATCGGTGAGCGTGCTGCGCACCAGCCCGCGCGCAACGAAGCCGGCGCCATGCTCGAACGCGCTGATCTCGCGGAAATCGGCGAACAGCAGGAATTGCGCGCGCAAGCCCGCTGGCATGCGCCCGCCCGCCGTATCGGGCACCACCGAGCGCGACAGCGCGAGCGAACGGACGGCGATATTCTGCGGGAAGGCATTGACCCCGCCGGGCGAAGTTTCCGGCCCCACGCGCATGACATCCGCCGTGCCATTGGTGACGATCAGCCGCGTGCCATCGCCCGGCTGCGTGCCGCGAAAGCCCGCGCCGGTGATCGAGCAGAAGCCCCGCTCGACGACGAAGGTGTTCGAGATATAGTAATCGGCAGCGAGCAGGCGCATCGCCGGGTGCGAGCGCAGGCAGGCCTGCAGCGCGGGCAGGCTGTCGCGGCCGCCATCGCCGGGGGCCGCGCCCCACCATTCGGGATGCGCGCTGGCAATGCGGCTGCGGCCCAGATCGACCCGCCCCGGCCCTGTAAAAATGTGCCCGAGCGGCGCGATCAGCCCGCCGAGCAGCGTGAGGGTGCGCCCGGCAGCCACCTCGATCACCGCGCCGGGCTGGAGCATCAGATCGACCTTGACCACCATGTTGGCGGTCACGCGCGTCACGCCGGGGCCGAGCACCAGCGGCGGCGATTGTTCGCCCAGCATTTGCGGCGCAGCCAGCGCGGGCGCGGCAAGCATCGACGCGGTGGCGGGCAGGAAGGCGCGGCGGGTGATCGGCATGGCGCTTACTCCGCTTCCGGCGCGGCGCGCGCGGCAATCGGCGCAGGGCGAAGCACGCCGGGCAGCAGCGGCAAATCGCGGCGATAGCGCCAGCGCCCGCGCCACCCCTGCTGGCGGATATCGGCCCATACCGCCGCAATGGTAACGCCCGAGAGCAGCGCCGCCATTGTCAACATCATGCCCGGCCGGAGCAACGACATCAGCCCAAAACCATATTCGGCGATGACATAAGTATTGCCAAGAAAGCTATCGCGCACCAGCGGCGGCGCGGCGCTGAAGGTAATGTCGAACGAGATGCAGAGCACATAGGCGATGACGATGGCGATCGGGCGCGCAATGCCGCGCCATGTCTCCATGAACACGAACAGGATCAGCAAGACCTGCGTATATCCCCCCGCTTCCGATGCGCTGAGCGCGAGCGAAATCGCCAGATAGACGAGCCGGTGCGGCGGGACCACTTCGGGCCGGAACCACGCTGCCACCGCCGCCAAGACGATCAGCGCCTGCACGAAGCGCATGAACACCGTTATCCCGATGTAGATCATGGCGGCTTCCTGCGAGCCCATAATGACATAGACAGGAAACGAACCATCGAGCAGCAGCCGCACCGGAATATAGCTCGACGGAAACCACAGATCGAGCAGCGCCGCCGCCCCGAACCCGCCCGAATAATTGCCGAGATTGCGGATCAATTGTGCCGGGCTGCCCTCGCCCAGAATGTACCAGGTCACCAGATAGACCAGCACCGTGCAGATGACCGCCCCTTCGACCGCCAGCCAGCGCCGCCGCAGCAGAGGGGCCAACAGTGCTGCCACCAGATAGACTTTGAAATTGACAGCAATCCCGGCAAACAGCCAGCGCAGCCGCGCCGATTTCAGCAACGGGCCATAGGCCAGCACCACGCAGGCATAGCAAAACAGCAGGAGATTGCCGCGCTCAAACGCGAACAGCATGGGAAAACCGAACGCCAGCGCAAACGCGCGGGGCAACGCGGTCGCGCGGTCGATCTTGCGGAAACTGAAATACGTCAGCGGAAAATTGACCAGCCACATCAGCGTCAGCACTAATCCGCCGACCCAGTCACACGGGCGAACTTCCTCAGAATAGGTCAAATCATAGCAATGCGGGATCGCAAACAGTTTCAGCAAAACAAACGACAAAGGCGGATAGATCGATTGCGCCGTATCGTAGGCGCCTTTGTGCTGGCCCCATTGCGTAAGCGAATACCAGTCCATCCACGTGCCGCTCGGCTCATAGAAGAACGGCTGCGGCAGGTAATGATACTTCAGCAGGAACCAGATCGTATAGCCGATGCTGGCGATGATCGGCACGCACATGAA
>NZ_CAMBTS010000081.1 GCF_945870625.1 Novosphingobium sp. Chol11
CTAAAGCAGAGATCTCAAGCCTGTGAGCTCTGACCTGTCGTTTTGACCGACTGCGACCCCCGGCCTGTGCCGGGGCGCACGCTGCTTGAATGCAGCACCTGATCTGTTGCTGACATATCACACAGTGCCCTCAAGGACACCGCGCATACGTCAAACGGCTCATTGGCCCTCCACCCCCCTCACCATAACGGTCGAGCTTCGTATGGGGCGTACAAGCCGCAACGATGCCGGGAGGGGGAACAAACAGCGTTTGATTCCAATGGTTCAGGGGAAAATTCTATGACGTCGCTTTTCCGGGGCAAAGCGACTCTGCTTTCTGCAAGCATTCTGGCGACAGCCATGCTGGGGGTAAGCCCCGCGCTGGCAGCGGATGCTTTGCCAGCCGACGTAGCCGCAGAAGAGAATGACGCAACGATCGTTGTGACGGCGACACGCCGCGATACCTCGCTTGCCGATGTTCCCATCAATATTTCCGCGCTGAGCGCCTCTACGCTTGAATCGCAGCGACTGAACGACGTCCGCGATCTCGGCGCTTTCGTCCCCGGCATCACGATCACCGACACGGGGCCGCGCGGCGCGGGTACAATCGTCATGCGCGGTCTTTCCGCCGACGACACGAGCACATTTGCTGACAACGCCAACAACGCGATTGGCACCTACCTTGGCGAAGTTCCGCTCTATCTCGATTTCAAGCTGATCGATCTGCAACGCATCGAAGTGCTGCTCGGGCCCCAAGGCACGCTTTATGGCCTAGGCACGCTGGCCGGCGCGATCCGCTATATTCCTGAGCGGCCCGATGCTTCGAAGGTCAGCGGCTATGTTCATGGCCGCCTTTACAACGTGAACAACGGCGACGGGGCAAGCTATGTCATCGACGGCGCGCTCAACCTGCCGATCATCTCTGATGTGCTCGCGTTCCGCTCGGCTACTGGGTACTATTTCGACACCGGCTTTATCGATTATCCCTATGCAGTGAAGACGATCGGCACTTCGCTGCCCCAGCCCGGCCCGGTATCAAATCCGCTTGGCACCGCTGCTCAGCAGGACGCGAACTTTACCCGCCAGAAGGACGTCAATTTCGAGCGCACGTTTACCACGCGTAATCAGCTCGGCCTGACCGTGCCCGACTTCAAGGCCTATGTGTCGTTCGTTTACCAGCAGACCAAGACCAATGGCCGCCAAGCCAATGGTGCCGGTGTTGTAGGCGAGGGGCGGTATGAAGGCCCATGGCGCGTCCTTGAGCCATCGAACCGGCAATCGTATCTGCTCTCGCTCGAAATGGAAGCGCAACTGGCTGATATCATGACGGTTGTATCGTCCACGGCCTTTACCGAGACGACCAACCGCAGTTCCTCAGATGTTACCGATTTGCTGATAGATCTCGACTATGCCTATGATAGTTGGCCCCAGTTCGTCGGATTTAACCGGAATTACGCCAGGACCAGGCAAATCAATCAGGAACTGCGCTTCGTTTCGGCGCACGGTGGCCCGTTTAGCTGGGTGGTCGGTGGCTTCTTCAACCAATCAAAGGTTACCACTTCTGGACGCGAGTATGTGCCCGGGTATGGCGCGTCGGACGTCGCAATGGCCGACGGTGCCACTCCGACCCCGGACGACAATGAATATGCCGCATTTGGGCGCAGCAAGCGGACTGAACAAGCCGTTTTCGGCGAGGCCAGCTTCAAGATCACTCCTGAATGGCAAGTGACAGGCGGCCTGCGGTATTATCATTATGATGTTACCAGCCGCGGCGGTGCTACCACTCCGTATTTTACTGGCGCAGTAACAGTCGATGAAGACATCCCGTCGCTGTCAGGAGTAGCACAATCCGGTGGTGTCGTCTGGAAGGCGAACACCTCGTATAAGTTCTCAGATGATATATTGCTGTATGCTACTTACAGCACAGGATATCGTCTCGGTGGTGCCAACACCGGTGCGGGTGCTTGCGCTAACCCACTGCCACCCGGGCAACAAACCTGCGCTTTGCCGAATGAGCTGTTCTTCGGCCCTGATAAGACCAAGAACCTTGAAATCGGCATTCGTGCCGCGCTGTTTGACAAGCGCGTCTCGTTTAATCTGTCTGTATTCGATGTGAAATGGGACGGTATCCAGCTTGCTGGACAAACCTTCTACGGTGCCGTGGGCATTACGGTTAATGGCGGCAAGGCAACCAATCGCGGTGTTGATTTCTCCTTCAACGCAAATGTGACCGACCGTTTCGCATTGCGAGGAAACTATTCCTACCTCGACGCGAAGCTGACCGAGGGAGTCCCCAATCTTCTCCAGGTCCGCGATACACTTGTTTCAAGCAACCGCCCGAAGTTCACCAAAGTTGATGTTCTCGCCGGTGATCGCTTGCCTGGTTCTGCGGCGCATTCCGGCGCGTTGTCGGCAACATACACGCTGCCGATGGGAGACAACAAAACCATCTTCGATTGGACCGCGACTTATGTCGGCGACATCCTGACGCGCGTCGGCGGGCGCGGGGCAGGCGAGAAGCTGCCCGGTTATGTGATGAACCGCGCATCGCTGACCTATCAGACGCCGGTCTATGAAATCTCGTTCTTCGCCAACAATATCTTCAATAAGTATGCCGTCACCGGGGTCAGCAATGATCTCAGCCGCGTTGGCTTTGCCCCGAGTGGAACGCTCTCACGCTTCTATGCGCGATCGGTTGCGCGCCCGCGCGTGATCGGCGTCGAGGGCCGCCTGAAGTTCTGAGCAGGCGTTACGATGAGAGGAGGGGGCGTGATCATCATGATCCGCCCCCTTTTTTATGTCGAGGCAATGCCTTGCGCGTCAAAAAATGCCTGCACCGGGGCCAGCGCGGCTTCATGGTGCCGCCATTTCGCCACCGAATCCGCATAGATCGGTCGCCGCACTTGCGCTGCGCTGGGCGTGGCGACGGCGGCAGTATTGGTGTGGAAAGCCAAGGCGGCGTCGGTCCATTCCAGCCCGCAATGCGCATACAGGCGGCGGCTTTCGGCCTCCTGATCGGCGACCAGCGCTTCATACTGCACTTGGCAAACCCGCCCCGGCAGCAGGTGCTCCCAGAATGCCATCAGCCGGTCGAAACGGGCATAATAGTGCGCGATATCAAGAAGATCGTAACTGTAGGCATAATAGGCCGAGGTTGTCGCAAAGAGATTCTTGTAGTTGCTCCACACCGTAACCATCGGATGGCGCCTGAGGCAGATGATCCGCGCTTGCGGCAAGGCGCGCGCGATATGGCCGATGTTGAAGAAGTTGGCGGGCAGCTTGTCGATAAACCGCCCGTCGTCCCGCCGCCGATGCAGCGCGGCGCGCGCCATGTAGGCCGCGCCCACCTCCTGAGGGGCCAGCGCGCCCGATGCCGCCACCGTTTCGGGATCGATCACCATGCGCGAACGCGTGCCCGAAAGCTGCTTGATCGCCAGCGGCATCGCCTGCAGCTCCCCGGCGCTGTGCACATCGGGATGGGAGGAGAGGATGCGATCGACCAGCGTGGTGCCGGTGCGCGGCATGCCCGTGATAAAGATCGGCGCGTCGGCCACGGTGCTGGTGCCCGCAAAAAAGCCGGGCTGGCGAAATCCTGCCTCGATGGCATCGAATGTCTTGGCATCGCTTGCGAACTGGTAGCCGATCCGCGCCTTATGCGCCGTGTTCGCGGCGGAAAGGTGGCGGAAGGACGCCGCCGCGTCGCCGATGTCGTCATACTCCTTGGCCAGAGCATAGCGGATGCGCAAGCCATCATCTGGCGCGGGCCCGCGCGCCAGCACGGCTTCGAGCCGCGCGATGTGGTTGGCCTCCCGGGTGGCTTTGGCCAAGCCCGCGAGCGCGTGGTGCACCCGGCCGTTGGACGGCGCGGCGGCGAGGATGATCTCGTGCTGCGCTGCCGCTTCAGCGATGCGGCCGACAAAGCCGAACGCAGCGGCGAGGTTGTAACGGTAATCGGTGTTGCCCGGATCACGCGCGACCGCCGGCGCGAAGCAGCGCAGCGCCGCTTCATGATCGCCCAGCCGCGTATGGATATTGCCGATCGTATCGAAAGTGAGCGGGTCCTGCGGCCCCATGTCTTCGGCAGCTTGCGCGGCAGCGCGCGCTTCGCCGTCGCGGCGCAGCATGATCAGCAGGCGCCCCTGCTGCGCCAGCATCTCGGCGGTTGGCCGCAAGGTGATGGCGGCTTCGATATGGGCCAGCCCCGCGCTGATCCGCCCTTCGCTGGCATCGGCGATGCCGAGCAGGAACCGGCCTTCGGCCGCTGTTTCAGGTGCCTCGGCCAGACCTTGCGCCAGCCGCCGCACCGCCGCCATATCGTCGCGCGCCAAAGCTTCGCGGGCTGGACTGCTGCTCACTGATCGTCCGAACGGATCGCCATGGCTGCGGCAGCCGCGCGCGTTTCCACGCCCAGCTTCTCATAGATCCGCTCCAGATGCTTTTGCACCGTGCGCGGGCTGATGATCAGCACATCGCTGATATCGGCGTTCGATTTGCCGTAGCTGATCCACAGCAGCACTTCGGATTCGCGTTCGGTAAGCCCCAGCCGCTCTTGCAGCCGCGCCGCATCCTCGCGCAAGTTGATCGCGTTCAGCCGGATGAGCACCTCGTTCTCTCGGTACTGGGCGATCACCACCAGCTCAAGCGTGCCTTCCTCGTGATCGAGCCGGACGCTGGCACCGCGCGTGTCAGTGCGGGCGAGCAGCCGCTCGACCGCCTGACGCAGCACTTCGGGTAGCATCGTCTGCTCGCGGTCCCAGCCGGGGGCAAAGCGCATGATCGCCCGCTCGGCCAGCGGCGTGCACCACAGCATCGTGCCGCGCGTGTCGGTGGCGAGCATCAGCCGCCCGGTGGCATCAAGGCTGGCGGTGCTGGCCTGAACCGCGCGCGCCTGGATCAGATGGACGCGCACCCGGGCCACCAGCTCGTCGACATTGACTGGTTTACGCACATAATCGACCCCGCCAACCTCGAAGCCTTGCACCACATGCTCGCTCTCGGTCAGCCCGGTCATGAAGATCACCGGCACATGCGCGGTTGCGGGATTGGCCTTGATCCGCCGTGTCGTCTCAAACCCGTCCATGAACGGCATCACCGCATCCATCAGCACCAGATCGGGCACCACATGCGCCAGCAGATCGAGCGCGGCGGCACCAGACGTTGCGACCAGCACGGTGAGCCCGGCGCTGTCGAGCGTGTCGGTGATCAGCCGCAACGTATCTGGCTGGTCATCGACCACCAGCACGGTTTCTCGGCGGTTCGGCTCGGCATCCATCTCAAAGCTTCTCCAGCCGCCGCGCGAGCGATGCAAGGTCAAATCGGTCAAGATCGGCATAGAGCAAGCCGGTCAGCATCTGTGCCTCGGGCACCGCGCTTTCGAGTGCACGGATCTCGGCCTCGATGCCGCGCACATGGCCGATCTTGATGCAATCGCGCAGCCGGGCAATGTGGTCCGTCGCAGCGGGCCCAAGCGGTGTTTCCGAGGCCGGAGCGGCGGCGGCAGGTGCCGGTTCTGCGGCTGCCGTCTCGCGCGTCCAGCGAAGCGCAAGTTGGTCGCCCAGCGCATCGATCAGCGCGCCGATCTCGATCGGTTTGACCAGAAACTGGTTGTGCGCCGCTGCGCCTTTCGCAGGCTGTCCGTCCGCGCCCGCCGACTGCCCGAAGCGCTCGTGCGCATTGGCCGAGAGCATGAGGATGCGCAGTTCGGCCTTCTGCCGCGCGCGCAGCGACGAGGCGGTTTCCCACCCTGAGGGGCCGGGCATGGCGATATCGAGCAGCGCGAGATCAAAGTCCTGCGCTTCGGCCAGCGCCAGCGCGGTTTCGCCGTTCGCCGCCGCCGCCACCTCAAAGCCGAGGTCTTCCAGCACCGCGCGCACGAACGAAAGCTGGCTGAGATCGTCGTCCATCAGCAAGATGGAGCGGCGAGGCCCTTCATAACCGGTGATCCGGCCAACCGCTGCGCCCGCCTCGCGGTGCCCGGTCACCGCCGGGAGGAGCAGGCGAACGCGGAAGATCGCGCCGCCGCCGTTTTCGGCATCAGCATCGCGCACATCGATATCGCCGCCAAGCACGCGCACGATGGCGCGGGTGATGGCAAGGCCAAGCCCGGCACCCTCGGCATGCGCCACTGCGCCGGTGCCGCGCTCGAACGGAATGAAAATGCGCTCGCGGCTGCTCGCCGGAACGCCGGGGCCGGTATCGCGCACTTCGAACGTCGCCACTTCGCTGCCAAAGGACAGCGCCAGCTCGATCTCGCCCTCCTCGGTAAACTTGACCGCATTGGCGAGCAGATTGATCAGAACCTGGCGCAGCCGCTTTTGATCGGTGCGGACAAATTCAGGGATGCGGCCGCTTTGCCGGTTAACAAAGCGCAATCCTTTGGCCTCTGCCTGCGGGCGAAACATCTGTTCGAGATGCTCAAGGAACGCGGGCAGACGCACCACGTCGCTGGCCACGCGGGTCTGGCCATGCTCGACCAGCGAGATATCGAGCAGGCCCTCGACCAGATCGCTGAGATGCTCGGCGCTGCGGCGGATGATGCGGGCGGCGTCGCGCGGCACCGTTGTGGTGCCGCGCTCCATCAGTTGGGAATAGCCATAAATGGCATTGAGCGGAGAGCGGATCTCGTGGCTGACATTGGCGAGGTAGCGGCTCTTGGCCTCGCTCGCCGCGATGGCCGCATCGCGCTCTTTGGCCAGCTGACGCAATGTCGTCTCCGGGTTCGCTGCTGCGAGTTCCGGTGCATCATCGCTTTGTGCCGATGACCCGTGAAACCACACGACCCCGATGGCGACGAGCAGCGCCGCAATCATCATCAGCGGCGCTACACCGCTGGAGTCCTGCACGTAGTGGAGCGCAAGACCTGCGATCACGGCCACGAGCAAAAGAGTGGCCAGCGGGCGCTGCCACTTTGCGGCATCGCTCATTCTGCCAGCCGCCGTCGCTGTCACGCAGACCCCGCAGTGTGTGCGCTGGGCGTCACACGCAATTGATATGCCGCGCCGCTGCGCCAACGCACGTGGGCCCTACCATCCGGCAGGGGTCTTTCCATCGCAGGAAACATAATTCCCTCAGGCAACAAGAACTGTTCAATCGACAGGATGCTCGCGCTTTTGCACTGCAACGACGAGCGCCTCAAGTCTAACCTGATGGAGCGGCCAGCGCGGTTGTGCGGTTGCACACTCCGTCAATGCGTCATTGCGGCACAATCTGCGCTATCCGTCAGCCGTGCGGGCAATGATCCTGGCAAAGCCTGCAGGTCCTGATCAGGCGATTGTGTATTCTTCAGGGACAAAAGTTCGCGTCATTTTCCAGTAATCGACCAGCCGGTATGGCAGCAAAGCAAAGACCCGGCCCTGATCGTTGCGGTACCAGTTGGTCAGCCCCTTGTGGGTCCAGACCATGCCGGCATGAAGCGCATCCACCTCGCGAACATGCGCGGCATGCACTTCGGGCCTCACATCGGCCGAATGGGCATCCTGCTCGATCACTGTGCGCAAGGCGGCCATGATGAAGCGCACCTGGCATTCGGTGATGAAGATCACATTGCCGCCGTGCGCAAGGCCGGTGTTGGGGCCCATCAGCATGAAGAAATTGGGAAATCCGGGAACCATGGTGCCGAGATAGGCGGTTGCGTCGTCCGGCCCCCAGAAATCGTGGAGGTCTTTGCCGCCCACGCCCCTGATCGTCATCGGGGCGAGCACTTTGCTGGCCTGAAAGCCCGTGGCATAGATGATGGCGTCGAGTTCGATCCGCCGCCCGTCCTCGGTCTCGATCCCTTCGGGCACGATCCGCGCGATCCGGCCCGTTTCCAGATCGACATTGCCGCGTTGCAGCGTCTCGAACCAGTTGTTGTCGATGAGGATGCGCTTGCCATAGGGGGGATACGTGGGCGTCACCTTATCGAGCAACGGCGAATTTCCGCCCAGCTTGGAGCGCAGATAGCGCACCATGTATTCTCGATGGCGCGCATTTTTGGCATTGATCGACTTGCCGCCGTCATCCCAGTTCGGATCGACTTTGAGCGACGCGTGGAGGCCATCGGCAAAGGCCCAGAACAGCTGGAACCGATACCAGCGCGCAAAGAACGGGATATGCGCCAGTGCCCATTTCATGCCGTCTGACACTTCGGCGAAATAATTGGGATTGGGCACGACCCAGTGCGGCGAGCGCTGGAAGATCGTGAGGCTGGCGACATCCGGTGCAATCGTCGGCCCGACCTGCTGGCCCGAAGCGCCGGTGCCGATCATGCCGACACGCTTGCCGCGCCAATCGAAATCATTGTCCCATTGCGCGGTGTGTAGCGCTTTTCCGGCAAAGCTATCGCGCCCGGCGATATCGGGAAGTTTGGGCCGATTAAGCACGCCCACCGCAGAAATAACCGCCTTGGCCTTGATCTGTTCTTCCGTGCCGCCTGCCCGCCGCAGGGTCAGCGTCCAATCGCTGTCGCTGTCAGACCAGATCGCCGATATCACCTCTGTGCCAAACTGGATGTGATCCCGGATGCCGTAGTGATCGGCGGCGTCTTCGAAATAAGTCCACAACTCGTCGCGCTTGGCGAAAAAGTGCGACCAATCGTGGTTGGGGAAAAACGAGTAGGAATAGAAATGGTTGGGCGTATCGACGCCGCAACCGGGATAGAAGTTTTCATACCAGCTGCCGCCCACCGCCGGGTTTTTCTCGATCACGGTGAAGGGCAGCCCTGCCTCCTTGAGCCGGATGGCGGCGCAAACCCCGGACATCCCGCCGCCGATGATAACGACCGGGAATTGCTCCAGACGCGCGGGCGCGGGCAGCGTGTGCCAGACCATGTCGCGCGGATCGGGCTCGGCAAGATCGAGATCCTCGCGCATCATCGCGGTATAGTCCTCGGAGACATCTTCGCCCGCGGCGGTGCTCAGCATGGCGCGCAGCGCATCGCCTTCGGGGATCGGCGGTAGCGGCCTTTTGCCTTCGGCGCATTCGATCAGGATCGCCGTCAGCCGGTCGCGAATCTCGGCGCGCAGCACCTCCGGCATGGTTTCGTGGTAATTCATCGGGCCTGCAATGAAGGGCCGCGCGCGGCCGAGCAGGTCATGATCGCCAGTGAATTGCACCAGCACGAGCAGCAGGGTTGCGGCATCGGCGCCGTCCAGCGCGGCGCGCATCTGCGCGTGATCGCCCGCCAGCTCGGCAAGACCCGGTCCCGACGCGCCGCCCGATGCGCGCGCCGAAGTTCCTTCTGCCGCCTGATCGCCCTTGTTCACACCATTCTCCGTTCCTGCAATCTTCTGACCCGGCGATTTACAACTTGCAACCTACCTATGTTACAAGATATCTACGCGATAGTATAAAAATGTGCAGGCAAAAGCACGCTTAGGGGGAGAGAGTCATGGTTGGGTTTCCAGCAAAAAGTTCCGCACTGCGCGCGGCTGGTTCTATTCGCGCGTTCGCGGCAGTCAGTTTGGTTGCCGTCTCGCTCGTCGCCGCGCCCGCTATGGCGCAGCAGAGCCCGGAGAATGCGGCGCAGCCGGACACCGGGCTCAGCGACATCGTCGTAACCGCCACGCGCAGCGCCGAAGCGCTCTCCAAAGTCGCGGCATCGGTTACGGCAATCTCGTCGGCCGATATCGGCGCGGGCCGGATCAAGGACGTCGCCTCGCTCGCTTCGGCCATCCCCAATCTCTCGGTCGGCGATCAGTTCGGCGTGAACCGTATCTTCATTCGCGGCATCGGCCTGACCAGCATCGATCTGGGCGCAGATGGCGGCGTCGCCTTCCTGCAAGATGGCGCGCAGATCGCGCGCCCGGCGGCTCAGCTTTCGGGCTTCTACGATCTTCAACAGGTCGAAGTGCTGCGCGGCCCGCAAGGCACGCTTTATGGCCGCGGCGCGACCGCCGGTGCGATCAACCTGATCACCAAGAAGCCTACGCCCGAACTCGATGGCTATGCCCGGCTGACTTATGGCAACTACAATACGCTGGCAATCGAAGGCGCGGTGGGCGGGGCTATCGGCGGCGGCGACAAGGTGATGATCCGGCTTTCGGGCAAGTTTGATCGCCGCGACGGGTTTGGCATCAACGAGTTCACCGGCTCGCAGATCGACGATCGCAATGCCTATGCGTTTCGCGGCAGCATTATGTTCAAGCCGTCGAGTGAATTCAGCGCGTTGATCTCGGCCGAGCATTTCCATGAAGGCGACAACAACTACGCGTTCCACTATTTCGGCCCGACGGTGGCTCCTGAAAACGCGCTCGGCGCCCTGCTTGGCGGGCAGTCGCTCTTCACCGTGGCCGCTGCCAAAGGCGTGAAGGCGAACCTGCGCAACATCTATTCGGATCAGGAGCCGATCAACCAGCGCCGCGGCACGAGCTTGACCGGAACGCTGGAATGGACCCCGGGCGACCTGAGCGTCAAATCGATCACTTCGTATCACGTGTTCAATCGCTTCAACCGCGACGATCTTGACGGATCGAACGCCAATCTGTTTGGCCAGAACAATTATACCGAGCGCAGCCGGACGATCAGCCAGGAATTCGTCGGCAACTACAAAACCGACAAGCTCGATCTCGTGGTCGGCGCGATGCATTTCAACGAGGACCTCTATGGCGCGGTGCGCGTGCCGCTGACCAACCTTGGTCTCCTGTTCGGCCGGCCCGCCAATACGTTCGACACCAGCGCCTATCTGCAGCAGGGCCGGGTCAAGATCGACGCCTTCGGCATTTATGCGCAGGGCAGCTATGCGGTCACCGACAAGCTCAAGATCACGCTGGGCGGCCGGTTCAGCTATGAGAAGCGGCAGGGCACCGGCACGTTCGAGTTCCTTGGCGTGGTGCCTACCGACAAGCAGAAGTCGTGGAGTGCGTTTACCCCCACCGCGACGCTGAACTATCAGGCGACCGACAGCACGCTGATCTATGCCTCGGTCACGCGAGGCTTCAAATCGGGCGTGATCAATGTCGGCTCGCGCAACGATGTGATCAACCCGGAGTACGTCTGGAGCTACGAAATCGGGCTCAAGACGGCGGCGCTGAACAACCGTCTGCAGGCCAATCTGGCGGCGTTCTATATGGATTACAGCGACCTGCAGGTCGGCTTCGTCGATGCCACCAGCGTGGTCACAACGGTGAACGCGGCTTCGGCGCGCAATTATGGCTTTGAGGCCGAGCTGCGGGCCAAGCCTGCTCCGGGGCTGACGCTCGAATTGTTCGGCACGTATCTCAATGCGAAATACCGCCAGTTTAACAGCGGCGATTATCGCCAAGGTTTCGCGGTGGTGAGCCTTGCCGGCAAGCGGTTGTCGAATGCGCCGGAGTTCTCGTTCCGCGCGGGCGCAAATTATGACATCCCGCTGGGCGTCTCGGGCACGCTCAACGTGCGCGGCGATGTCAACTGGCAGGACCGGGTGTTCTTTACCGAGTTCAACAATGCCGATGCGACGCAAGGGGCCTATGCGCTGGTCAGCGCGGGCCTGAAATACACCAGCGAGGACAAGCGCTGGAGCCTTGAAGTGTGGGGCCGCAACCTCACCAACCAGCTGGTGCTGACCAACAACATCATCACCGCGCCGCTGTTCAACAGCGTCCGGGTGGGCTCGGTCGCACCGCCGCGTACTTACGGCGTGACGGCGGGCATCAACTTCTGAGTTGGAGTATGCGCCATGGCTGAAAGCGTGACGTTTGATTTGACGGATCCCCAGCTGAAGCTGGATCCCTATCCGTTGTTCAAGACATTGCGCGAGAACGATCCGATGCATTTCTCGCCGCTCGGATTTTGGGTGGCAACCCGGTATGACGATGTTCGTGCGGTTCTGATGGATCGCACGAATTTCGGGCAGGGCGATTTCATCCAGAACATTCGTCTGTTCTATGGCCCTGATTTCGATGTTCTGGCGCACTCCGCCTATCGCTGGTTGTCGGAGATATTTCTGTATCAAGACCCGCCGCGCCACACTCGCGTTCGCGGACTTGTGACGCTGGCACTGACCGCCCGGCGCGTGATGGAAATGCGGCCGCGTGTTCAAGCGATTGCCGATCGGCTGCTTGGCGCGGTGGTTGATCAAGGCGGAATGGAGGTCATCCACCAGTTCGCCTATCGCTTCCCCACATTGGTCATGTGCGACATGCTCGGCCTGTCGCCCGAGGAAGCTTCGGACGAAGTGCTGGCGGCGCTGAACCAGGCCATCGCCGATTCGTTCGTGGTGTTTGAGATGCGTGCCTTTTCGCCCGAGGAACTGGTCCTTGCCAATCGGCAGATGGATTTCCTTCAGGACTTTTTCGGCAAGGTGTTTGCCGCGCGCAGGCTCGATCCGCGCGACGATCTGGCCACTGATTTGTGCAACGCGCGAGATGAGCATGGCCCGCTGACCGATCATGAGATGGCGACCGTTGCCATCGGGCTGTTTGGCGCGGGCTTTGAAACAACCGCGCACATGATCGGCAACGGGCTGCTTTCGCTGGCCCGTTTTCCCGATCAATGGGACAAACTGGTGGCCAATCCAGCACTTGCCGTTTCAGCTACCGAAGAGATCCTGCGTTTTGAGAGTTCGCTGGTCGGGACCAATCGCACCGCCTTTCGCGACACGGAGGTGGGCGGGAAGACGGTGCGCGCGGGAGAGCGCATCCTGACGCTGGTCGCTGCGGGCAACCGCGATCCGGAAATGTTCGACGAGCCGGATCGCTTCGATATCGAGCGCAGCGGTCCCCGGCACCTCTCCTTCGGCGGTGGCATCCATTTTTGCGTGGGCGCAGAGTTGGCGCGGCTGGAAGGCGAGATTGCGCTGACGGCGTTGGTGGAACGCTTGCCTGGCCTGAAGATCGACCTCGAGACCGCGCAGTGGCGGCAGGAGGGCTTTATGTTTCGCGGCCTGACCCGGCTTGATGCGAGCTGGTAGCCGCTAGAGCTTTTCCTTGCGCAGCTTGATGCCGCTGGCTTCGCGGTCCCAGCTGTCTGCCGTGATGCCTGCCCCGCGCAACTGCGCTTTCATCACTTTGGCGGTCGGGGTCTTGGGCAATTCATCAAGCACGCGGATATAGCGCGGCACCATGAAATAGGGCAGCCGTTCCGCCAAAGACGCGACCAGCTCGGCAAAGTCGATCACCGCGCCGGGCACGGCTGCAATCACCGCCATCACCTCGTCTTCGGAATACTCGCTCGGCACGCCAATGACCGCCGCTTCGCGCACTGCCGGGTGCATCATGACCTGGCTTTCCACCTCGAACGATGAAATGTTCTCGCCGCGCCGCCGGATGGCGTCCTTCACGCGGTCGACGAAATAAAAATAGCCATCCTCATCGCGGCGGAAGGCATCGCCGGTGTGGAACCAGCCGTTGCGCCAAGCGCGCGCGGTCGCTTCGGGGTTCTTGTGATAGCCGCTGTTCATCGTCCAGGGACGATCAGTGCGGACCATCATCTCGCCAACCGCGCCCACCGGTACTTCGCGGTCATGCTCATCGACCAGCCGCACCTCGACCCCGGGGCGCGGCAGACCGCAAGTCCCCGGCTTGACCGGGTTCGGCCCCGAAACGATCGGAGAGGAAATCTCGGTCATATTGAAAATGGTGTAGACATCGATCCCGAAGCGCTCTTGAAACGGCCCTGCTTCGGCCGTGAATGGCACCATGAAGGCCAGCCGCACGCCGTGGTCGCGGTCATCGGCGGCGGGCGCGCGCTTCATCAGAAATGTGGCCATCACCCCCAGCAGGAAGATCGCGGTGCAGCCGGTGCGGCGCACAAACGGCCAGAAACCCTCGGTCGAGAAGTTTTCCATCAGCGCGATCGAGCCGCCGCGCGCCAAGGTGACAAACGGCAGACCCAGCCCGCCGATATGAAAGATCGGCATGTTGACAAGGAAGCGGTCTTCGCCGGTCACGAAATGCCAGCTGTCTGGTCCGGCATTGGTGTAGAGATGGAGGTACGAGGCGAGCACGCCCTTGGACGGGCCGGTGGTGCCAGAGGTATAGATGATCGCCTGATTGTCCCACGGCTCGATCGGCCGAAGCAGTGGCTGCAATTCCGCTTCCTCGCCCGTGACCGAACTGTAAGCGATATGCGGCGCGATGTTGCCCTCGGCGCTTTCCCCCACCACGATCACGCGCGCGATGGCGGCCCGGTCAATGCCCTCCAGCCGATCGAGCAGCCCGGCATGCGCGATGAGCAGCGCCGCGTCCGAATTGGCCAGCACGTGTTCGAGGATCGCGCCGCGATAGGCTGTGTTGAACGGCACGAACACCGCGCCAAGGTAATTGACTACAAAGAACGTGATCAGCGCCTCGCGCCCATTGGGCAGCCAAACCGCGACATGCTCGCCCTGCGCCACGCCCAGCTTTTGCAGGCCTGCGGCCTTGGCCACCACGAGCGCGCGCAGCTCGGCATAAGTCCAGCTCGTGCCGTCCTCGAACACCGCGTAGACATGATCCCCGCGCGCCTCGGCCCAGTCATCAAGCAAGTATCGCAGCACGCAGACGCGGCGGTCGGGCAATTCTGCCGAAGCCAGCGCCTTAGCCACGGTACGGACGCCCCGGCGCAACCATTTTCATCACCATGCTGATCGCATCCATCACCACTTCGGTAGCCGACCAGCGGCCGCTATCATGATACCACAGCGCGATCCACGACAGCAGCCCGCTGACCCAGATGGCGGTGCGCGAGGGGTCCTGAATGCCGAATTCCCCGCTCTTGCGGCCTTTCT
>NZ_CAMBTS010000082.1 GCF_945870625.1 Novosphingobium sp. Chol11
TTCGCCGCTGACTTCAAAAAGCAAGAGGCTGCTTCGCTCCGCATAGCCGGAGGCTACGCTACGCAGCCCCTTGCTTCACCCGCGCTCTCGCGCAACAACGATCCCGAGGCTCTAGTCGCAACTGGATGACGGTTGGGGGTCACGTCAAAAGGCCGCGATGCTGCCGCCATTGGCGAATGTACGTGGGGCGATAAATCGAATGTTTTGCCATTCTTAATCGGTGCCAAAAATAAGTGATACACAAAATTGTAAAATACACCAAGGAACGGTTTCCGGTACTTATGGTAAGACGTACCAATATCTAGCTGCAAACTGACATCTCGGTGACGAGCTGATGCGGATCGACGCCGAGGATCCGAACCGCTCGGCCGGCCGGCGCAGCGCTATTGACCCTTTAAAATCAGAGGGTTAATGCTGTTAATTGCAGTTAACGATTCAGGCTCGGCCTGCCGTAATCGCCTTACGGTAAACAACCCATGCCAGCGCATTTTGTTCCCACTAATGTTTTGGGGTTTGGGTCGCGCCTTTAGCAAAAATGCGCCCCGCTCTTCACGTCTCTACACCTTGGCATGTCGAAGCGACATTCTCGCTCACAATAATTTAATAAGACTCAAATACATGTCACAAAATGTAAAATTTAATAAGTATGAAACGCATGACAATAATGATTGCTTTATTACAGAGCAAGATACTTTTTTAAAATATATCACACAGACATTAGGTTTTACATTCGTATTCTACCGAAGTGAATTTGCTTTTGTTTCTATTATGAAATCATTTCATTCTATTCATGAAGTTTATTTCTTGCAAAAGGTTTCGGTGATGCGTGGACACAACCTCGCCTTAAAAGTGGATATTTCTGATCCGGGCTCGTCTTTGAGCACGCGCTACATCGCGATCGATGATCGCTCACAAGCGCAGCGGGCAGAATACCTTGCTCATCTTGTGGCTATCGATAACGTCTTTCCCTTTGGCGAGGCCAACACTTACGCAATCTCGTCGGAATGTTACTATGATGTGCTGTTCATCGGTGGCGAGGACACAGCGCGGATTGCACGGTTCGTAAGAAACAATAGCAAATTTCTGGCTGGGCGCCTGATCATCATTTTGACGTCGCGGTCAAGCCCGGTGAAGCGCACACGGCTTCTCAAAGCCGGATGCGATGACGTGATAGATGTCGGTCGCATGCACATCGAAGAAGCGAAAGCACGTTTGGCAGCGCACGTGCGCCGCTCCGAAGTATATCGCAGCATTGCCAACGAAGCGGACAAGCGATTGGCAGATATCGGTCAAGTCATCACCGTCGTCAAAACCAAAAACCGCGATATGTTAATCGTCGAATGTCTTCTGGCTAGCAAGCCGGCAATCGTATCCTATGCAAAAATAAAAACCTTGATGGGTGATGTAAATCAAACAATCACCGACAACAATATGAAAGTGTTCATGTCTATCTTGCGGAAGAAGTTGCGCCCCGGCTGGGAAATTAAGGCGGAATCCGGCGTGGGATATCGACTTATTGAGACTGCTGTTTCAATCAAGCAGTCTGGCTCGCGATCTTAATCGCCTTCGTGGCGTTGTTGCGCCAGGCCGCAATGTCCGCGCCCTTGCCGAGCGTGGTGCCGACAACGAATGCCGTCGGATGCGGCACCCGTACCGCGCGAAAGGCGGCCCCGTCGCCCTCGCCGCATCGCCATCACATGCAGCTCCGAAACGCAGATCCCCCAGCACGATGCTGCGCCACAGATCAGCAAAGTTCGTTTCTCCTAGGGAACCCGGATGATGATAAGGAAAAGTCCCATCAACCTCGATAAGCAGCAAGATGTGCCGTCCGGGCAGGCGGACGGTCAACCGACTGACGTGTCGGTTCATGATATCGACTGTTTCAAACGTATCCTCGCAACCGCCGCTAACAACGATCATCCCGAGTTCGAGTATGTCTGGGACGAACCACCGACGCCCCCAAGGTACAATCTTGGAGCCATTGCAATTGTCGCGCTCACAGCTGCCGGCATTTTGAATGCCGCCATCTCTCTCTGGCATTGAAACAGCGACGCAATAAAGCCTCGGGATCGGCCGCAGCCCCAAGCGTACGCCATCGCTCCTCGCCGCGCGCAGCGGGGTCGGAGGCCGACCGACTCATCACGTCGTCGTTCGCGCGCGCGGGTCTTGCCGAAAGCCGGCGCATGGCCGTGGCGAAAGCTGTGCTGCGCCTAAACAACGCTCGCCTGGGAATGACGCCCACATCCTTGCGACCACGCGCAATTGCCGGAAAGATGAAATAAGAAGGCGCAGGCTGATCCGAAGGGGCGGCGCTTGGCGAGAGCCGCCACCCCAACGCGCCGCCTGATGGGGGATCAGGCTGATCCTGCGGTCAGAACTTCAGCGAACGCACCGTGCGCACCCCGGGCACCGCGCGCGCTTCGGTGAGCACCGCTTCGGTCACCGGGCTATCGACCGACAGAAGCAGCACAGCCTCGCCTCCCGCCTCGCGCCGCCCCAGATGGAAGGTGCCGATGTTGATCCCAGCCTTACCTAGCACGGTTCCGATCGAACCGATGAAGCCCGGCGCATCCGTGTTCACGATATAGATCATGTCGCCATCGAGATCGGCCTCAACGCTGATCCCGAAAATCTCGACCAGCCGCGGCTGGCCATTGCCGAACAAGGTGCCCGCCACCGAACGATCGCCCTGCGATGTGCTCACCGTCACGCGGATCAGCGTGTGATAGATGCCCTCGCGATCATGGCGCACTTCGCGCACATCCAGCCCGCGCTCCTTGGCGAGGAACGGCGCGTTGACCATGTTCACGGTCTGCGAATAGTTCTTCATCAGCCCCGCCAGCACCGCCGCAGTGATCGGCTTCTGGTTCAGCTGCGCCGCCGCGCCTTCAACCTCGATGGCGATCTTGGTCAAGTTGTCATGCGCCAATTGCCCCACCAGCGAGCCCAGCTTTTCCGCCAGCGCCATATAGGGCTTGAGCTTGGGTGCTTCTTCGGCCGAAAGCGAAGGCATGTTGAGCGCGTTGGTCACGCCGCCGGTGGTCAGGAATTCGGCCATCTGCTCGGCCACTTGCAGCGCGACATTGACCTGCGCTTCGGTGGTCGATGCGCCCAGATGGGGCGTGCAGATAAAGTTCGGCGTGCCGAACAGCGGGCTGTCCTTCGCCGGTTCGGTTTCGAACACATCGAGCGCTGCGCCGGCAATGTGGCCGCTGTCGAGCAAGTCCTTCAGCGCCGCCTCATCGATCAATCCGCCGCGCGCGCAATTGACAATGCGCACGCCCTTCTTGGTCTTGGCCAGATTCTCCCGGCTGAGGATGTTCTTGGTCTCGCTGGTCAGCGGGGTGTGCAAGGTGATGAAATCCGCCTTGCCGAGCAGGGTATCGAGATCGGCCTTCTCCACGCCCATTTCCAGTGCGCGCTCAGGCGTGAGGAAGGGATCGTAGGCGACGACTTTCATGCGCAGGCCCAGCGCGCGGGCGGCGACGATCGAGCCGATATTGCCTGCGCCGATGAGGCCCAAAGTCTTGCCGGTCACTTCAACGCCCATGAAGCCGTTCTTGGGCCAAAGCCCGGCCTGCGTCTGCGCGTTGGCCTCGGGCAATTGCCGGGCCAGCGCGAAGATCAGCGCGATGGCATGTTCGGCCGTGGTGATCGAATTGCCGAACGGTGTGTTCATCACCACCACGCCGCGCGCGGAAGCATAGGGGATATCGACATTATCAACGCCGATCCCAGCGCGGCCGATCACTTTGAGATTGGTCGCCGCATCGAAGATGGCCTTGGTGACTTTGGTGGTGGAGCGGATCGCGAGGCCATCATACTGGCCAATCATCGCGATCAATTCATCGGGTGTCTTGCCGGTGATGACATCAACATCGCAGCCATTCTCGGCAAAAATGCGCGCGGCGTTGGGGTTCATCTGGTCGGAAATGAGAACGCGTGGCTTGGTCATGGTGAATATCCTTGGCGTGAGTCCCTGTGCAGGCGGGGACCTGGGTGAGGCAAACAATGTGCTAAGAAGGCGCCTGAGGCCGCCGCGTTCGCGGGGGCCCAGGGGTATGCGTCAGGCGGCTTTCAGGGTCGCCCAGGCCCAATCGAGCCAGGGCCCGAGCGCTTCGATATCGGCAGCGTCGACGGTCGCGCCGCACCAGATGCGCAGGCCCGGCGGCGCATCGCGGTACCCAGCGATGTCAAACGCCGCGCCTTCTTTCTCCAGCAGCCCGGCAAAGGCCTTGATGAAGTCGGCATCCGCGCCTTCCACCGTCAGACAGACCGAGGTCATCGAACGGTTCGCCTCGTCGAGCGCGAGATGGCCGAGCCATTCGCGCTCGGCCACAATCTTGCCCAGCGCAGCGGCATTGGCGGCGCAGCGCGCCTTGGTGCCTTCGAGACCACCGATCGACTTGGCCCATTCAAGCGCGAAGATCGCGTCTTCCACCGCCAGCATGGAGGGGGTGTTGATCGTCTCGCCCTTGAAAACGCCCTCGGTCAGCTTGCCCTTGGAGACGAGGCGGAACACTTTGGGGAGCGGCCATGCCGGGGTGTAGCTTTCCAGTCGCTCGACCGCGCGGGGGCCAAGGATCAGCACCCCATGCGCGCCCTCGCCGCCCAGCACCTTCTGCCAAGAGAACGTCGCCACATCGATCTTGTCCCACGGCATGTCATAGGCAAAGACCGCGCTGGTGGCGTCGGCAAACGACAAACCCTGCCGGTCGTCCGGGATCCAGTCGCCATTGGGCACGCGCACGCCCGATGTTGTGCCGTTCCAGGTGAACAGCACATCGGTCGTCCAATCGACCGCCGCCAGATCGGGCAGCTGGCCATAATCCGCGCGCGGCACGATGGGATCGATTTTCAACTGTTTGACCGCGTCTGTTACCCAGCCCTCGCCAAAGCTTTCCCACGCCATCGCGGTCACGCCGCGCGCGCCGAGCATCGTCCACATCGCCATTTCATAGGCGCCGGTGTCGGAGCCGGGCACAATGCCGATGCGATGCGTTTCGGGCAGCCCAAGCGTCTCGCGCATCAGATCGAGGCAGAGTTGCAGGCGCGCTTTGCCGATCTTGGCACGGTGCGAGCGGCCGAGCGATGCGATCGCAAGTTTATCGGGGGAGTATCCGGGCGGCTTGGCGCAAGGTCCGGACGAAAAGAACGGGCGCGCGGGTTTGCGCGCCAGAGCAAGTGCAGTCATGTAGTCTCTCCTTACAGAGAGCACGCGCGGCGTTGGGACCGCGTGGCCCAAGAGGGTCAGTAGCGGCGCGCACGGCGCTGTCAACCCGCGCGGTCTCCGTTCTAGGCCAGCGCAGCGGGATGGCGAGGGGCCAAGGCCCGCAAATGCGCGGTCTTTTGCCATGTGATTTCTTTTTTGAACGGACATTGTCCGGGCGCGAAACAGCGATGCCCGATCGCCATTGCGGCCCACCGGAAACCAGATGTTAACCATGCTTTGTCATGATTTTATCATGACCCGCCGCCCCGCCGCCTCCGCAATCCTCCCGGCCATGCTGCTTGCCGCGGTTGCCGGGTGCGTCGATGCGCCAAAGCAGCGCAGCGCGCCGAGCCGGTGGACATCCAACACCAGTTTCAGCGGCCCGGATGCCCGCGCTTGCCTCTCCGATCTTGGCCGCCAGCAAGCCAATTTTACCCCGCTGCAAGACCAGTACTTCGGCGCTGGCTGTTCGGCGCTCAATGCTGTCCGCCTTGCGGCATTGCGCAGCGACGACAGCCGCCTCGCGCTCACCAACCTGGGACCGGTGACATGCCCGCTGGCGCATGCGATCTCTGGCTGGGCGCGCTTCGGGGTTGATCGGGCCGCGCGCCAGATCCTCGGCAGCCCGCTGGCCCGGATTGAAACGATGGGCAGCTACTCCTGCCGCAAAGTCGCGGGGACCAATCGGCTATCCGGCCATGCAAGCGCCAATGCCGTTGATATTGCAGGATTTGTTCTCGCCGATGGGCGCCGGATCACCGTGCTGCGCGATTGGGATAATCCTTCGCCGCAAGTCCGCGCCTTTCTGAGCAGCGTGCGGACCAGCGCCTGCAAGCGCTTTGGCACCGTGCTCACCCCAAATTACAACGCGGCACACCGCGATCATTTCCATCTTGAGGTGGCCGACGCGCGCCCGCTCTGCCGCTAAGCGAGCGCCGCCATTGCCAAGGCACCCGGCCCAATGGCGCAAGGTCGAACCGAATCCGAGTGTTTATCGCAAGCGCGCCAGCGGGCTAGGCGGCCACGACGCCCGGCGCATCGGCCGCTTCGATGCTGAGGCGAACGGCCTCGGAGGCATGGCGCGCGCCCAGCTTGCCCATCATCTTCATGCGGTGAATTTCGACCGTGCGCGGGCTGATCTCCAGATCGCGCGCGATCGCTTTGTTGCTGCACCCGTCGGCCAGCCGGTCGAGCACTTCGCGTTCACGCATGGATAGGCGCGCGATCCGCTGGCGCGCTTCGGCGGCGCGGCCGCGCTGAGCCCGCTGCGCGTCGGCCTCCCGCGCGGCGCGGGCCACAGCCTCGTTCAGCGGGCCGATCTGTTCGGGAACATCGAGATAATCGAGCGCGCCAGCCTTTATCGCGCGAACCACCGTGGATGTTTGCGGGTTCTCGGCAATCGCGATCACCGGCAACCATTGGCCCGCCCGCATTATCGACGCAATCAGATTGCAGATGCCCTCGCCCACCGGCTCGTCCTGCGCAAGGACCAACCCTCTCGCCGGAGCATGCGCGAGCAGTTCCTCTGCGCTGGCGTAAATCTCGGCGTGATGCCCCGCAGCAAAGGCGAGGCGGGCGAGCTTTGCCCGGCGGGCAGAGTCGCTATCGAGGATGTGGAGGGTCATGCGCTCTATCATGAGGGCACATGATCATGCGGCGCTGGCCGACGCCATCAGGGTTTGTTTCGTTCTGAACCAAAATATTCATGAGCAGCGGCTACTACAGCAAGACATTAAGGGTTTTTTGCTCGGAAACGGACGTTATTTCAGTTAAAGGATCAGTACCCGCGATCCTTTTTGATCGAAATACAATGATGACAAGGGAATATTGCACTTGGGTTAGCCAGCTTGGCTAACGTCACGCCATCATTGACTAGGTAGTTTCCCTTATTACTCCGCTTGACTGACCTGAGCGCCCTTCGGCTCGTCAAACGAATAATTCGGCAGGGAATGGAAAGCCTGGCGCAAGGCCTCGCTCCAGCTTGAGGAGATAGTGTTGAAATAGGGGTCGGTGGCCAGAATGCGCTTGTGATGCAGTGGCTCGAAATGATCCCGCTCGATCACCATCAGATCAAACGGCAGCCCGACCGAAAGATTGGCAGCCAGCGTCGAATCGAACGAAACCAGCAACAGCTTGACCGCGTCTTCGAAGCTCATGGCCTTGTCGTAGGCACGCACCAGGATCGGGCGGCCATATTTGGTCTCGCCGATCTGAAAGAACGGCGTGTCGAAGGAGGCTTCGATAAAATTGCCCTCGGGATAAATCAGGAATAGGCGCGGCTCCATATCGCGGATTTGCCCGGCAACGATCATCGATGCGGTAAAGCGCGGCCCCTCGCTCTGCATGCCCCCTTCCTGGCGGCCGCCGATCACATCGCGCAGCAAGCGGCCCACTTCGGTCGCCACCTGAAACATCGTCGGCGCATCCAATATCGAGGGGCGCCGTTCGCCCGGTGCCTTGGTGCGTTCCTCGATCTGGCTGATCACCGCCTGCGTGGTCGCCAGATTGCCCGCCGTCATGATCGTGATGATCCGCTCGCCCGGCTCCGACCAAGAGAACATCTTGCGAAACAAAGAGATATTATCGACGCCCGAATTCGTCCGAGTGTCGCTCATCAGCACGAGACCCTTGTCGAGCACCATTCCCACGCAATAGGTCATCGGCTGTTCTCTTTTCCCCCACCTGCAATGCCGGGTTTGCGCCCCCGGCGTGCCAAGTTCGAACGATGACGAATCGCCGCCGCTTATTGTTCGGCGCGCTGCTGCTGAACCGCAAGCGTTACCTGCATCGATTCCCCTTGTGCGCCATAGCGGATGCCGGTGATGGGCGCGGCGTCGCGATAATCGCGGCCGGTGGCAACGCGGACATAGCGCGGATCGGGCGAAATCCCGTTGGAGATGTCAAAGCCGACCCAGCCCAGCCCATCGACCATGGCTTCGGCCCAGGCATGGCCGGCCTCCTGCTCGATCCGGTCATCCATCATCAGGTAGCCGCTAACATAGCGCGCAGGGATGCCCAGCGCCCGGGCCGCGCCGATGAACACGTGCGCATGATCCTGACACACCCCGCGCCCCGCCGCGAGCACGGCTTCTGCATTGGTTGCAGAGTCGGTAAATCCCGCCGCATATTCCACCGCGCCGCGCACCATGACCGAGAGAGTGTGCAGCCGCGCCAGCGGATCGGCGTTCCCGGCCAGCCCAGCGAGCAGCGCGCGCACGCGCGGCCCGGCGGCGGTCAGTTCGGTTTGCTGAAGGAAATGCCACAGCGGCAAAAATCCGGCGTGCCGCCCCACGATCCCGCTCTTGTCGTTGGTTTCCACCACACCTTCGCAGCGGATCATTACATCGCTGGTGCCCGGTTCGAACGAGATCAGGGTAACGTGGTTGGCGTTCTGATCATCGTACTCCACCTGGCGGCGCGCACCTTCAAGGTGAATGGTCCATGATACGATCGATTGCCCGGCGCTGGTCTTCGGCGTCAGCCGCAAGCGCTGCAACCCTTGCGTCACCGGGCCGGAAAACCGGTAGTGCGTGGTGTGATCAATGGCGAGGCGCATTGGCGGACGTTTTCCTACTCGGCAAAGCGATAGTCGCGCTGGATCTGCTGCGCGAGCCGGGTGTTGCGGGCGATGAACCGGCCGATGAACTGATGCAGTCCTTGCTCGAAAATCGCTTCGATGGTCAGCGCGTGCATTTCGTTTCCGGCATCGCGCAGGATCTCATGCGAAGCCATTTCGCCGCCATACCCGCGCGCCAGATGCGCCAGATTTGATCGCAATTTGCCATAACAGAAGGCGAGGCTGCGCGGAAAACGTTCGTCAAGGATAAGAAACTCGGCAATCCCGCGCGCTTCCATGCGGCCCGCATTGAGCCAGCGATAGGCCCGCTCGCCCGCCACCGAGCGCAGCACATTTTCCCATTGCACATTGTCGAGGCTGGAGCCCACGTAAGAAACCGAGGGCAGCAGCACGTAGTATTTGACGTCAAGAATGCGCGCGGTGTTATCCGCCCGCTCGATGAAGCTGCCCATCCGCGCGAAATTGTAGATTTCGTTGCGCAGCATGGTGCCTTCCATCGCGCCGCGCACTTGCGTTGCCTGGCGGCGGATGGTGTCGATCACATCGCCCAGCCGCGCCTCGGTGACCGGCCTTGCCAGCCGCACCCGCAAGTTCATCCAGCTGTCGTTGACCGCTTCCCACAGTTCGCGCGTGATGCCTGCGCGCACCATCCGCGCATTGGTGCGCGCCTGCTCGCTCATCGCCAGCACATTGCCGGGATTGTCCTTGTCGCGCAGCACGAAGTTGAACACCAGCGGCCCCGGATACTCTGCGCCGAATTTGCGCTCATAGGCTTCGCGCAGGCCCAGCGTGATGATCACCGAGCGCCATTCATCGCGCGCATCCATCGCATCGCGCGTCAAAGCCATGCGGAAGCCGGCCTCAACCAACCGCGCGGTATTCTCTGCCCGCTCCAGATAGCGGAACAGCCAGAAAATGCCGTTGGCAGACCGGCCTAGCATGAGGACATGTCCGCCATCAGTCGTCCAGCACCCAGCTGTCCTTGGTCCCGCCGCCTTGCGAGGAATTGACCACCAGCGAGCCCTTCTTGAGCGCCACGCGCGTCAGCCCGCCCGGGGTGATGTCGATCCCGCCCGGCGATACCAGAACGAACGGGCGCAGATCGACATGGCGCGGGGCGAGGCCCGCGCGGGCCAGGATCGGCACTGTCGAAAGCGCCAGCGTGGGCTGCGCGATGTAGTTATCGGGCCGCGCGCGCAGCTTGATCTCGAACGCCGCCAGCTCCTTGCGCGACGAGGTCGGCCCGATCAGCATGCCATAGCCGCCCGAACCGTGCACTTCCTTGACCACCAGCTCCGCCAGATGGGCCAGCACATATTTCAGCGCTTCGGGTTCGGAGCAGCGCCATGTCGGCACGTTCTGCAGGATCGGCTTCTCGCCTGTGTAAAACTCGACGATCTCGGGCATGAACGAATAGATCGCCTTGTCATCGGCGATGCCAGTGCCCGGCGCATTGGCGATGGTGATGCCACCCGCGCGGTAAACATCCATGATCCCCGAAACGCCCAGTGCGCTCTCGCCCTTGAAGGTCAGCGGATCGAGGTAATCATCGTCTACCCGCCGATAAAGCACATCGATGGGCTGATAGCCGCGCGTGGTGCGCATGGCGATGCGCCCCTTCTCGACCCGCAAGTCGCTGCCCTCGACGAGTTCGGCCCCCATCTGATCGGCCAGAAAGGCGTGCTCGAAATACGCTGAATTGTAAGTGCCCGGCGTCAGCACCGCAACCACCGGCTTGTGCCCATGCGCAGCGGGCGGTGCGCATGCGGCGAGGCTGCGCGCCAGGCGGCGGGGATAGTCCGAAACTTCGCGCACCCGCACCCGGGTGAACAGCTCCGGGAACATCGCCATCATCGTCTCGCGGTTCTCCAGCATATAGGAGACCCCGGAAGGCGTGCGCGCATTGTCTTCCAGCACCATGAAATCGTCTTCGCCGGTGCGCACCAGATCGATGCCGACGATGTGCGTATAAACCCCGCCCGGCGGCGAAAAGCCGACCATCTGCGGCAGGAAGGCCGCATTGGTTTCTAGCAGCCGCGCCGGCAGCCGACCCGCACGCACGATTTCCTCCCGGTGATAGAGATCATGCAGAAAGGCATTGAGCGCGCGGACACGCTGATCGATCCCGCGCGAAAGCCGGCGCCATTGGTGCGCGGTGATGATACGCGGCACCATATCAAACGGGATCAGCCGCTCCTCGGCGTCCTCGCTGCCATAAACGTTGAAAGTGATGCCGGTGCGCCGGAAAAAGGCCTCGGCCTCGGTCCCCTTGCGCCGCAGCAATTCCGCAGGCTGCTCGGCCAGCCAGCCGCAATAGTCTTCATAGCCCGCGCGCGGCGCTCCGCTGGCGTCGTGCATCTCGTCATAACACGAGGGTGGAGGGACTTTCATGGTCATTCGCTCAATGCCCCATTGCTTGCACAGCCCGCGCGCTTTGCCAAGCTACCGTGCTGCATCTGCGAAATTTAATTGTGCCGCCTGCGCGCCGCTTCTCGCTTGCCATCGCAGCGGCGCAATGACACGTTTAACCGAACGGCTAAGCAGCGCATCTTGAAGGAAAGCAACGCCATGGCGCAGATCCATCATCGCACCTGCCACATCTGCGAGGCCAATTGCGGCGTGCTGGTGGAAACCGAAGGCCGCCCGGGAAGCCGGGTCGTGCTTTCGATCAAGGGCGATCCTGATAATCCGCTCTCACGCGGGCATATCTGCCCCAAGGCGACGGCGCTGGAGGACTTGCAGAACGACCCCGATCGCCTCCGCCGCCCGCAAAAACGCATCGGCAATGCGTGGCACGAGATCAGCTGGGAGACCGCGCTGCGCGAAATCGGGACACGCACCCGCGCGATCCTGGCGCGCGATCCGGCCAGCTCCGCCACTTATATCGGCAATCCCAATGCGCACAGCTATGGCAACGCGCTCAACGCGCACCACCTCACCAAAGCGCTCGGCACGAAGAACCAGTTCTCCGCCAGCACGGTCGATCAGATGCCGCACCATGTCGCCAATCTTCGCATGTATGGCCACGCCGGCATGTTCGGCATACCCGATATCGACCGCACGCAGACCCTCATCATTATCGGCGGCAATCCGATGGCGTCGAACGGCTCGGTCTGGACCGTGCCCGATTTTCGCAATCGGGTGCGCGCGCTGAAAGCGCGCGGCGGCCAGTTAGTGGTGATCGATCCGCGCCGCACCGAAACCGCCAAGATAGCCGATCGCCATTTGTTCATCCATCCATCGACCGACCTCTATTTCCTGATCGCGCTGCTGAAGGCCGTGCTCGCGCGGCAACCGGCGGCGCCCATCGCGGATTACATCACCGGCCTTGATGAAGTCGCCGCGCTGCTCGGCCGCTTCGACGATGAAACCTGCTGCGCCGCAGCCGGGGTCTCCCCCGTTGCGGTCGATTGGCTGGCAGACCGACTGACCAGCGGCCCCGCCGCGCTCTATGGCCGGCTCGGCATCGCCACGCAGCGCCGCGGCACGCTCAACGCCTGGCTGATTGCGCTGATCAACATTGCGGCGGGGCAACTCGACCGCGAGGGTGGCACCGTGTTTCCTGTCCCCGCGCTCGATACGCTGGCGATGCTGCCGCGCGGATCGATGGGCAAGTATACCTCGCGGGTATCGGGCCACCCTTCCGCGCTGGGCGAATTTCCCGCCGCCGCGCTGGCCGAAGAGATCGAGACCGAAGGGCCGGGCCAGATCAAGGCGCTGTTCGTCGTTGCTGGCAATCCTGTGCTTTCCACGCCCAACGGCCCCCGGCTCGATGCGGCGCTGGCCACACTCGATCTGATGGTCTCTGTCGATATGTACCGCAATGCCACTAGCCGCCGTGCGCACTACATCCTGCCGCCCACAGGGCCGCTGGAGCGCGACCATTACGGCCTTTTCCTGCTGCCGATGGCGGTGCGCAATGTCGCGGTCTATTCGCAGCCCACTTTCGAGAAAGAGGACCCAGCGGCGCGCCACGACTGGGAAATCCTGCGCGCGCTGGCGGAGGCGATCAGCGGCAAGCCGGTGCAGGAGCCCACCCCGCGCGAGGCGCTCGATGGCCTGCTGCAGAGCGGACCTTACGCCGTTTCGCTGGCCGAGGTCGAAGCCGCGCCCTCTGGCCTCGATTTCGGCCCGCCCCAAGCGGGCGTCCTGCCTGGACGCCTGCGCAGCGACGACCAAACGGTCACCTGCGCGGTGCCATCGTTCCTCGAAGCGCTCGCTGCGGTCGAACTGCCGCAGGCACTCTCAAGCGAAGGCAAGCTCACCCTTATCGGAAGGCGCCATGTGCGCACCAACAATTCGTGGCTCGCCAACAGCCACCGTCTGACCAAAGGGCCCGAGCGTTGCACGCTGATGATCCATCCGGGTGACGCAGCGATGCTTGGCATCGACGATGGCGCGATGGCCACCGTGCGATCGATCTCCGGCGCGGTAACGCTGCGCGCCGAAGTGACCGACGACATGATGCCGGGCACCGTCTCGATTCCGCACGGCTGGGGCCACGATCTGCCCGGCATGGCGATGGCGGTCGCCCGCGCGCACGCCGGGGTCAGCGTCAATGCGCTGACCGAATCGGCAGCGCTCGATCCGCTGTCCGGAAACGCGGCGCTGTCAGGGGTGCAGGTCGAAATCGAGCCTGCAGCAGCTTAGCCTTCCGCGTCTTCCTTGCCGGTGCATTCGCCCGCGCGCTTGGCGGTCATGCTCATCGTCATGTTCATGCCCTGCCCGCCCGAACGCTTGCCCTTGATCGACATCGTCATGGCATAAGTTTCCGGCGTGTAGACGCCGTTCATAGTCATTTCCTGCGTGCCCTCATCATCGTTGCAGGATAGCTTCGCATCGATCCGGCCGCCGCCCATCGTGAAGCTGTCATACTTGCACTTGTCATTCTCCTGACCGAAGAACTTGCTGCCGGGTTTCTCGACATCCGCGGGGGTCAGGCAGCTCACAAAGCTGCGCTCTTCGGCCACCGACTTTTCCATCAGCGCCGCCATTTCCGGCGGCATGTCAGGCATGTCGAGCTTGCCGAACTTCATCTGCGATTCCCAACGCCCCGGCAGGAAATGCGGGCCGGAATTGCCGACTTTGGCGACAACGTCCGCAACGCTCTCATTCGTGGCGGTAACGGTCTTTTGCTCGCCACAACCCGCGATGGCCAACATGGCCGCAAACGCGATGGCGGAAACGATAGGCTGGCGCATGATTGAAACTCCCCTCCCGTGATCTCGGCGGAGGCTATCATCTCGCCCGCGCGAAGCCAACATCCACGCGTTTGCCAATTGCGTGGACGCGCTTTGTTCTCCATATTCCGGGCATGGCCGAACTCGTTATCCGCAGAGGGCTGGAAGAGCCCGATACCTCCGGCACATTCGTGCCGCACAAGCCCGCGCGGCCCGACAAGATAGAGGGCGGGCGCCCGTTTCGCATCGTCTCGGAATACGAGCCTGCGGGCGACCAACCCACCGCGATTGCCGATCTCGTCGCCAGCGCGCTTGAGGGCGAGCGCACCCAGGTGCTGCTCGGCGTCACCGGTTCGGGCAAGACCTTCACGATGGCCAAAGTGATCGAACAGTTACAGCGCCCGGCACTGATCCTCGCGCCCAACAAAATCCTCGCCGCGCAGCTTTACGGCGAGTTCACCAGCTTCTTTCCCGATAACGCGGTCGAATATTTCGTTTCCTACTACGATTACTATCAGCCCGAAGCCTATGTCGCGCGGTCCGACACCTACATCGAGAAGGAAAGCTCGGTGAACGAAGCGATCGACCGGATGCGCCATTCGGCCACCCGCTCGCTGCTCGAACGCGATGACGTGATCATCGTCGCCTCGGTCTCGTG
>NZ_CAMBTS010000083.1 GCF_945870625.1 Novosphingobium sp. Chol11
TGCGCCGCAAACGCCTCGTTGCTCTCGATCACGTCGATCTGGTCTAGCGTCAGACCAGCCCTCTTCAAGGCAATTGGCACGGCCTTGACCGGGCCGAGGCCCATCACGCTAGGCTCAACGCCCGCATGGCCCCAGGCCAGGATCTTGGCAATCGGCTTAAGCCCATGCTCGGCCACCGCTTCGCCGCTCGCCAGCACGACTGCGCCGGCGCCGTCGTTGATGCCGCTGGCGTTGCCTGCGGTCACGGTGCCGTCCTTCTTGAACACAGGGCGCAGCGCCGCCATCGATTCGAGGCTGGCATCGCTGCGGAAATGCTCGTCGGTGTCGAACACGGTCGTGCCCTTGCGGGTCTTAATCTCGACCGGAACGATCTGCTCCTTGAAATAGCCCGCTGCCGTCGCGGCAGCAGCACGGCGGTGGCTTTCCACCGCCAGCGCATCCTGCGTCTCGCGCGTGATCTGGTGGCGCTCGGCCACGTTTTCCGCCGTCACGCCCATATGGATGTTCTCAAACGGATCGTGGAGCGCGCCGAGCATGGCGTCCATCATCACCTGATCGCCCATCTTCTGCCCATTGCGCGCGGTCAGCACCATGTGCGGCGCGTTCGACATGACCTCGCAGCCGCCGCCGATGGCAATCTGCTGCTCACCCAGCGCGATCCCTTGCGCGGCGGAAACAATCGCCTGCAGGCCAGAACCGCACAGGCGGTTCACGTTCATCGCCGGGCTTTCGATCGGAATGCCCGCGTTCACCGCCGCGACGCGGCTGACATAGGCGTCCTTCGGCTGCGTCGGCACCACGGTGCCGATCACCACGTTCTCGATGCTTTCCGGCGTCAGCCCCGCGCGGGCAATCGCTTCCTTGATCACGATGGTGCCCAGATCCGCCGGACGGAACGAGGCGAGGCTGCCGCCGAAAGTGCCGATGGCCTTGCGCGCGCCGGAAACGATGAAGATGTCAGTCATGCAGAAAGTCCTTTGCGCGTTCGTTCAAAGCGGGATGTTGTCGTGCTTTTTCCAAGGGTTCTCAAGGCTCTTGGTCCGCAGCTTGCGCAGGCCCAGCGCGATACGCCGCCGCGTGGAATGCGGATGGATCACCTCGTCGATGAAGCCCTTGCTCGCCGCCACGAATGGATTGGCAAAGCGGTCTTCGTATTCCTTGGTCTTTTCCGCGATGCCTTCGGGCGAGAGACCGCGGAAAATGATCTCGACCGCGCCTTTCGCGCCCATCACCGCGATTTCTGCGGTGGGCCAGGCGTAATTCAGATCGCCGCGCAAATGCTTGGAGGCCATCACGTCATAAGCGCCGCCATAGGCCTTGCGCGTGATCACGGTGATTTTGGGCACGGTCGCCTCGCCATAGGCAAACAGCAGCTTGGCGCCGTGCTTGATGATGCCATTATGCTCCTGCGCCGTGCCGGGGAGGAAGCCGGGCACATCGACAAAGGTGATGATCGGAATACTGAACGCGTCGCAGAACCGCACGAAGCGCGCGGCCTTCTTCGATGAATTGATATCGAGCACGCCCGCCAGCACAAACGGCTGATTGGCGACAACGCCCACGGTCTTGCCCTCGATCCGGCCAAAGCCGCACAGGATATTGCCTGCGTGCTTGGGCTGGATTTCAAAGAACTCGCCCTCGTCCAGCACTTTGCGCACGACTTCGTGCATATCATAAGGCTGGTTGGCCGAGGCCGGGATGATCGTGTCAAGGCTGGGCTCAAGCCGGTCATAAGGATCGGAAGTGGGCCGCTCGGGCGCTGCTTCCTTGTTCGACAGCGGAAGGTAGTCGAAGAAATCGCGCGCCAGCATAAGCGCTTCGATATCGTTCTCGCAGGCCAGATCGGCGACCGAAGTTTTGGTGGTATGCGTCACCGCGCCGCCAAGTTCTTCCTGCGTCACGATCTCGTTGGTCACCGTTTTGACCACATCGGGGCCGGTGACGAACATGTAACTCGAATCCTTCACCATGAAGATGAAGTCGGTCATCGCGGGGGAATAAACCGCGCCGCCCGCGCAGGGCCCCATGATCAGCGACAGTTGCGGAACCACGCCCGAGGCGAGGACATTGCGCTGGAAAATCTCGGCATAGCCGCCGAGCGAGGCAACGCCTTCCTGGATGCGGGCGCCGCCGCTGTCATTCAGCCCGATCACCGGCGCGCCGACTTTCATCGCGGTGTCCATGATCTTGCAGATCTTCATCGCGTGCCGTTCGGAAACCGCGCCGCCAAACACGGTGAAATCCTGCGCGAAGACATAGACCAGCCGGCCATTGATCGTGCCCGAACCGCAGACCACGCCGTCGCCCGGCACGGTCTGTTCGGGCATGCCGAAATCGACGCAGTTGTGCTCGACGTATGCATCGACTTCTTCGAAGCTGTCTTCATCGAGCAGGACGTCGAGCCGCTCGCGCGCGGTCAGCTTGCCCTTGGCATGCTGCGCATCGATGCGGCGCTGCCCGCCGCCCATGCGGGCGGCTTCGCGGCGTTTTTCCATTTCGGCGATATTGGCGGACATGAAGAAAGGCCCCAGATGCAAGAGTTGTGACCTCGGGCGGTGCCTCATCGGGAATCGCCTGTCCAATGTAATTCTGCAAAGTTGCAAAGCCAGACTTTGCAAATTAGACACAGGATATGCGAACCGTTCCCCAAACCTGCCTTTCCAAGCCCCGCCTTACCCAACCCGCTCATGCTGAGCTTGTCGAAGCATGCTGGCGCAGTGCTTGCGGCAACACCCTTCGACAAGCTCAGGGTGCGCGGGGCCGGGGGGCAGAGCTTACCGGAACGTACTGATGTCCAACCGCCGACTCTTCGCAGGCCGCGCCTTGCGCGCGCTGCGCCAGCGGCGCGGGCTGCTTCAGGCCGAAATGGCAGGCACGCTGGGCATCAGCGCCTCCTATCTCTCGCAGCTTGAAACCGACGAGCGCCATCTCACCCCGGCGCTGGGCGATGCCTTGCGCGCGGCCTTCCCCATCGACTGGGCCGATCTCGAACCCGCAGACGGCGACCGCATGGCCGAGGCCTTGCGCGAAGCACTCGCCGATCCCGAGCTATCGGGCACCATCCCGGGCGAACAGATCGAGCGCCTCGCCCGCCAGTTTCCCGCCTTCGCCGAACGCTTCGTGGCGCTTCACGGGCTTTATGCGCGCAGCCGCCAGCGGCTTGAGATGGTGGACGAAGGCATCGGCCTGCCCGGCAACATGGGCAGCGGCCGCCTGCCGTGGGAGGAAGCGCGCGACTGGTTTCACGCGGCCAACAACTATGTCGATCAGATCGATCGCGACGCAGAAGCGCTCGCCGAAGCGATCGCTGGCGACGAGACCACGCCGCGCATCCGCACCATGCAGCAATGGCTAAGGCGCGAAGGCGTCACCATCGAATGGGCAGGCGGCGGTCCCTTGCGCCGCTTCGATGCCGCGACGCGCCACCTCCATCTCGATTCAGCGCAGCCCAACGAATCCAGCCGCTTTCAGCTCGCCTATCAGGTCGCCGCGCTTGCGCTCTCGGGTCAGATTGCCGAAATCGTCGCCGCAGCTCCCTTGCAAACCGAAGCCGCGCGCCACCTTCTCGCGGTCGGCCTCGGCAACTATGCGGCCGGCGCGCTGCTCATGCCCTACGAGCGGTTCCGCAGCGCGGCGCGCACCTTGCGCCACGATGTCGACCGGCTGCGCCAGCTGTTCCACACCAGCTTCGAGCAGTGCTGCCACCGCCTCTCCACCCTGCAACGCCCGCAGGCGCGCGGCATTCCGGTGTTCTTCGCGCGGGTCGATATGGCGGGCAACATCACCAAGCGCCACTCCGCCACGCGCCTGCAATTCGGCCGCTTCGGCGGCGCATGCCCGCTGTGGATCGTGCACGAGGCCGTCGCCATCCCCGACCGCATCCACGTTCAGCTTGCCGAAATGCCCGACGGCATCCGCTACGTCTCGATTGCCAAGGGCCTCGTCAAACCCAGCGGCAGCTACTACCGCCAGCCCCGCCGCTACGCCGTGGTGCTGGGCTGCGAAGCCGCGCTGGCCGACGAATTCGTCTATGCCGACGGCCTCAACCTGAAAAGCGACGACGCCGTCACCCGCATCGGCATCAGCTGCCGCATCTGCCCCCGCGACACCTGCGACCAGCGCGCCTTTCCGCCCAGCGACAAGGCGATTGCCGTCGATCCCAGCCAGCGAGACTTGGTGCCCTATCGGATTGTAGAGGGCTAGCCGCTACCCCTCCGTCAGCCCTGCGCGCTGCCACCTCCCCTTGCAGGGGAGGATCGGGCCAAGTTGGTGGCGGTTCAACTCGCTGGGCTTGAACAAGAACGCTACAAAAAATCCTCCCCTTCAAGTGGAGGGGCGCCATACAAAGCATGGTGGAGGGGTGCTGACGATGATCCACGGCCCAAAGGAAACCCAGCGCAGGGCCGCCGCCTAGCGCAAGGCCATGTCCCTCCCCGAAGTCCTCCTCTGGAAGCAACTCCGCCTGCGCCCCGAAGGCCTCAAGTTCCGCCGCCAACACCCTGCCGGGCGCTACATCCTCGATTTCTTTTGCGTCGAGGCAAAGCTGGCCATCGAAATCGAAAGCCACGCCCACAATACCGGAGACCGCGCCGAACACGACCGCATCCGCACCCTATGGCTTGAAAACCAAGGCCTGCGCGTCCTGCGCATCCCCGCCACCGAAGTGCTAAAGGATGCGACCTCAGTAGCAACCGCCATTGCCCAATACGCAAACCACGGCTGGCCCCAAAATCCTCTCCTGAAAAGGGAGGGGGACCGCCCGAAGGGTGGTGGAGGGGTAACCCCAAGCGCAGCGCCAGCCGGCTAAGGCCGCGCCCAGCCGCTACCCCTCCGTCAGCCCTGCGCGCTGCCACCTCCCCTTTCAGGGGAGGATTTTTGAGCAGCCAGAATGGCCTGCTGAAGCGCTGTGTCGATGCCCGTCCAAACCGTTACTCCAGTCAACTGCAATTCGGTTCCCTGCTCCCGTGCAGCATCGACGATTTGCTTAAACCACATCACGTACGGCCATTCTCGGGGCGTCGGACCATAAAGGCATTTCCTCTTCTCATCCCAATGAGCCTGCATCGCTTCACGGTAAATGAGGGGAAAACTTGCGTTCGACGGTCTGAGCCAGAGCGACCCCGCAGAATTGATCCCAATGGCTTCAACGTTATCAATTGTCATAGCTCACCAAACAAAAAAGGCCGGAGGTTTCCCCCCGGCCCTTCCCATCTCCCAAAGGCCAAAAGCCTCAGCCCTTCAGCACTTCCGCCAAGGTCTCGCCCAGCAAGCTCGGCGACGGCGACACGCGGATGCCGGCGGCTTCCATCGCGGCGATCTTGCTTTCTGCATCGCCCTTGCCGCCCGAAACGATCGCGCCGGCGTGGCCCATGCGGCGGCCTGGGGGGGCGGAGCGGCCTGCGATGAAGCCAGCCATCGGCTTCTTGCGGCCGCGCTTGGCCTCGTCGATCAGGAACTGCGCGGCTTGCTCTTCGGCGTCGCCGCCGATTTCGCCGATCATGATGATCGACTTGGTGTCCTCGTCCGCCAGGAACAGCTCCAGCACGTCGATGAAGTTGGTGCCGTTCACCGGATCGCCGCCGATGCCGACCGCGGCGGTCTGGCCAAGGCCGATGTTGGTGGTCTGGAACACCGCTTCATAGGTCAGCGTGCCCGAGCGCGAAACGACGCCGACCGAGCCCTTTTTGAATATGCTGCCCGGCATGATGCCGATCTTGCATTCGTTCGGCGTCAACACGCCGGGGCAGTTCGGCCCGATCAGGCGGCTCTTGCTGCCCGAGAGCGCGCGCTTCACGCGCACCATGTCGAGCACCGGGATGCCTTCGGTGATGGCCACGATCAGTTCGATCCCGGCGTCGATGGCTTCCAGCATCGAATCGGCGGCGAATGGCGGCGGCACATAGATCACGCTGGCAGTCGCACCGGTGGCGTGCTTGGCTTCGGCCACGGTGTTGTAGATCGGTACGTTCAGCAGGCTTTCGCCGCCTTTGCCCGGGGTTACGCCCGCAACCATCTGCGAGCCATAGGCAATCGCCTGTTCGGTGTGGAACTTGCCGGTGTTGCCGGTCATCCCTTGGGTGATGACCTTGGTGTTCTTGTCGATCAGAATGCTCATGGCTTAGGCAACCTTCTGCACTTCGGCGACGATCTTCTTGGCGGCATCGCCGAGATCGTTGGCCGGGATAATGGCAAGACCGGAGTTCGAGAGGATATCCTTGCCCTGCTGCACATTGGTGCCCTCAAGGCGCACCACCAGCGGCACTTGCAGGTTCACTTCCTTGGCAGCGGCAACGATGCCCTCGGCGATGATGTCGCACTTCATGATGCCGCCGAAGATATTGACCAGAATGCCCTTCACCGCCGGATCGGAAAGGATCAGCTTGAACGCCGCCGTCACCTTCTCCTTGTTGGCGCCGCCGCCCACATCGAGGAAGTTGGCCGGGAACATGCCGTTCAATTTGATGATGTCCATCGTCGCCATGGCGAGGCCCGCGCCGTTGACCATGCAGCCGATGTTGCCATCAAGCTTGATGTAGGCAAGGTCGTACTTGCTGGCTTCGAGTTCAGCCGGGTCTTCCTCGGTCTCGTCGCGCAGCGCGACGACATCGGGGTGGCGATAGAGCGCGTTCGAATCGAAGCTCATCTTGGTGTCGAGCACCAGCAGCTGCGCGTCCTTGGTTTCGACCAGCGGGTTGATTTCGAGCATGTCGCAATCGAGCGCGATGAAGGCGTTGTAAAGCTGGTGCGCAATCTTGCCCGCCTGCTTGTTGAGATCGCCTTCCAGCTTCAGCGCATAGCCGACCGCGCGGCCATGGTGCGGCATAAAGCCCTGCGCCGGATCGATCGTGATCGTGGCGATCTTTTCGGGCGTGTTGTGCGCCACGTCTTCGATGTCCATGCCGCCTTCGGTCGAGACGATCATCGCGACCCGGCCCGAAGCGCGGTCCACCACCATCGAGAGGTAGTATTCGCGCTCGATATCGACGCCGTCGGTCACATAAAGGCGATTGACCTGCTTGCCCGCATCGCCGGTCTGGATGGTGACGAGCGTGTTGCCCAGCATATCGCGAGCGAACGATTCGACCTCTTCGATGCTCTTGGCAAGCCGCACGCCGCCCTTGGCATCAGCGGGCAGTTCCTTGAACTTGCCCTTGCCGCGCCCGCCCGCATGGATCTGCGCCTTGACCACATAAAGCGGCCCGGGAAGCTGCCTGGCGGCGGTAACCGCATCTTCCACAGTCATCGCGGCAATGCCTTTGGGGATGCCGACGCCATATTTGGCGAGCAATTCCTTGGCCTGATATTCATGGACGTTCATGCAAAATCCTTGAGGCTGGCGAAACGAAGCGAAAGAGGCGGCGTGAATTTTCCCATCGCCTAAAGCACAGGCCCGGGTGCTTGAAAAGGGCTCGCAGGCCGCACCTATCGCAAATGCGAAGGACGGCGCTGTTTTGGCTGCATACGAATGCAGCACCAAGGCATGGTGATCGCCCGCGTTGCCGCTTGCGCTCGCCTGCGCCGCATCGCATCCCGTTGCGTATGATCGATTTCGCGCGCCTTCACCGGATCGTGGCCGCTGCCGGGCAGATGGCGCTGGCGCGCTGGCCGGGGCACGGCCATGCGCTGGAAGTGTGGGACAAGCAGCCGGGCGATCCGGTAAGCGCGGCCGATCTGGCGGTAGACGCTTTCCTCAAGCGCGAACTGGCCGCGCTGCTGCCTGCGGCAGGCTGGCTGTCGGAAGAGACGATCGACCATCCCGAGCGGCTGGAGCGCGGGCTATGCTGGCTGGTCGATCCCATCGACGGCACCCGCGATTTTGTCGCCGGGCGGCCCGGCTGGGCAATCTCGGTCGCGCTGGTCAGCGAAGGACGGCCGCTGATCGGCGTGCTCGATGCGCCCGCGCGCGGCGAATTCTGGGCCGCGACCGCAGGCCAGGGCGCGAGCCGCAACGGCGCGGTGCTGCGCGCCAGCCAGCGCACGGTTTTGGCAGGGGCCCGCGTGCCCGCCGATGCGCTGGCCCGCCGCGACAGCGATCTGACCTTGGTCGACAAGCCCAATTCGATTGCGCTGCGCATCGCCATGGTCGCGGCGGACGAGGCCGATCTGCTGGCCACGCTGCGCTGGGGCTATGAGTGGGATATCGCCGCCGCCACTTTGATCGCGCGCGAGGCGGGGGCCGCCATCAGCGATGCGTTCGGCGCGCCGCTTGGGTATAACAAACGCGATCCGCGCGCCTTTGGCCTGCTCGTCACAGCCCCGGCGATCCATGCCGCTGCGGTCGAGCGCATGGCCGAACGCGCGGCGCGACTGGCGGTTTAAGCGAATTCCTCCGTGTCGATGGTGGCCTGCATCGCGTCGTTGTAACGGCCCCCGGCAACGGATTCTCGATTGATCAGCGCGTCTACTTCCGCGCCCACGCTATCGGGCATTTCCCAATCCCACCGAGCAATGTTTTCCTCCAGATGGTCGATCCGCCCGGTGCCGGGGATGGTCACCACATGCTCGCCCTTGGCCAGCACCCACGCCAGCGCCAATTGCGCCGCGGTCACGCCCTCACGCGCCGCGATTTGCGCAAATGCGCGCACCAGCGCCATGTTCTGGACGAAATTCTCGCCCTGAAAACGCGGCATGCCGGGGCGGATATCGCCTTTGACCATGCCGTCCGGATCGAGCACCGCATCGGTGAGCAACCCGCGCCCGACCGGCGAGAACGCCACGAACGTGATCCCCAGTTCGCGGCACACATCAAGCACCGCAATTTCGGGGTTGCGGGTCATCGGCGAATATTCGGTCTGCAGCGCGGCGATCGGATGCACGGCGTGGGCACGGCGCACCGTTTCGGCCGACATTTCGGAAAGGCCGATGCTGCCAATCTTGCCCTCGCGCACCAAGTCGGCCAGCACGCCAATCGATTCCTCGATCGGCACGTTAAAATCGCGGCGATGGAGATAATAGAGATCGATGTGGTCGGTCTGAAGCAATTGCAGCGAGGTTTCGAGCGCGCCGCGGATCGTCTCGGGCTTGCAGTCGATGCGGCGGGCCTTGCCATCGACGATGATGCCGGTTTTGCTGGCGAGGAAAAACTGGCTGCGCTTGCCGCGCAGTGTCTGGCCGATCAGCGTTTCATTGTGGCCGAGGCCATAGATCCGCGCGGTATCAAGATGATCATAGCCCAGCTCCAGCGCCCGTTCGAGCAGGCGCGCGCCGTCTTCATCCGAAGGCGGGGTGCCATAAGCTCAGCTGAGCGACATGCAGCCAAGGCCAATCGGGTTGATGTCTCGTCCGGCGATCTGGCGGCGTTTGAGCGGCATGGCGCGTCTCCTCTGGCCCATAGCGATGCCAGCCGGGGAGACATCGCGTCAACCCGGCTGGCACATAACTTATCGAGAGCGAAACTTGTCAGACAGGGCTTGCCCCGTCCGCGATCAGTTCCCCGCGCGGGCCCGCGCGACATCGTCCTGCGTCACAGGCACGATCTTGATCTCGACCCGGCGGTTGGCCGCGCGGCCTTCGTCGGTCGCGTTGGATGCAACCGGCTGCGTTTCGCCATAGCCCTGGCTGCGCACGCGCTGCGCGGAAACGCCGCGCGAGACCAGATAATCGGCGACGGCGCGCGCGCGGTTTTCCGACAACGTCTGGTTATAAGCGTCCGACCCGGTCGAATCGGTGTGGCCATAAACGTCGATCAGCGAATCGGGATACTGCACCATCGATTGCGCAACCCGGTCGAGCGTATCGCGGAACGCAGGCTTGATCAGCGTGCTGTCGGTATCGAAGGTAACGCCATTGGGCAGATTGACCAGAATTGCCGCGCCGTTGTCGGTGGGGCTGACGTCAACGCCGGAACCTGCGGTCTGCTCGCGCAGCTGCTTGATCTGCTTGTCCATGGTATAGCCCACCGCGCCGCCAGCGATGCCACCAATCCCGGCGCCGATGATGCGGCCGGTGCCGCCGCCGATCAATCCGCCCAGCAGCAGCCCGACCAGCGCGCCGCCGCCCGCACCGAGCGCGGTGCGCGAGACCTTTTGCTGGCCAGTGTTGGGATCGGTGACGCAGGCCGACAGGCTCAGCAGCGAGACAGCGCACAGGCTGGAAACAAAGATACGGCGTTTTTTCATGGTACGTCCCCTCGAAGCGGCAGGGCCGAACTTACGGCCTGCTGACTGGCGTTGATGTGCAGTACCTTTGGCAGCACCGCACATTATTGTCATGTAAACACCCTGCTAGCTGAACTGTTCCCGAACAGCAGCCCTTCGCGGCGGCGTGCGAATCTGCTAAGACGCTGCGTTGTGACCCCGTTCCCTTGGCCTGACGCCTTTATCATCATTGGCCTAGTTGTGCTCAATGGCCTGTTTTCCATGTCGGAACTGGCGATTGTGTCGGCGCGTCCAGCGCGGCTGAGAGTCGCCGCCGAAGCTGGCAATCAGGGCGCGAAAGTCGCGCTTGAGCTTGCTTCCGATCCGGGCAAGTTCCTCTCCACGGTGCAAATCGGGATCACCCTCGTCGGCATCATCGCAGGCGCTTATTCGGGCGCGAGCCTTGGCGGGCCGACCGGGGAGCGTCTGGCCGCATGGGGCGTTCCCGCCGAATGGGCGCCAACCGCCGGGTTCATTCTCGTCATCGCAGTCACCACGTATCTCAGTCTGGTCATCGGCGAACTGGTGCCCAAGCAGCTGGCGCTGCGCGCGGCCGAGCCGATTGCGATGGTCGCGGCCCGCCCGATGGTGATCGTCGCAAAAGTGACCGCGCCCTTTGTCTGGTCGCTCGATCGGTCCTCCAGCCTGCTTTTGCGCCTGTTTGGAATGGCGAAGAGCGGCGATCAGGATGTCACCGCCGAAGAGCTGCACATGATCTTTGCCGAGGCCACCCGCTCCGGTGTGATCGAAGAGGAGGAGCGCGCGCTGATGAGCAGCGTGATGCGCCTCGCCGAGCGCCCGGTGCGCGAGCTGATGACGCCGCGCACCGAGTTGCACTGGATCGAGCGCCGCGCCACCGAGATAGAGCTGCGCGCCGCAATTGCCGACAGCCCGCATTCGCTGCTGCTGGTCGCTGATGGTTCGGTCGACCGGGTGATCGGCGTGGTCAAAGTGCGCGAGGTGCTCTCGATCCTGCTGCGCGGGCGCAAAGTGATGCTCAGCCGCCTGATGAAAAAGCCGGTGATCGTGCCCGATCAGCTCGATACGATGGACGCGCTGCGGGTGATCCAGCAGGCCGAAGTGCCGCTTGCGCTGGTGCACGATGAGTATGGCCATCTCGAGGGCATCGTAACCCCGGCCGATCTGCTCGCGGCGATTGCGGGCAATTTCGTGTCGCACGGCGATGTGGGCGATAGCCCGATGGTCACGGTGCGCGAAGACGGTTCGCTGCTGCTCTCAGGCGCGCTGCCCGCCGATGCCATGGCCAGCAGGCTGGGCATCGACCTGCCCGAAGACCGCGATTTTGCGACCGCTGCGGGCTATGTGCTGTCCGTGCTCAAAAAGCTGCCGCAGGAAGGCGAGCATTTCCACGATCAGGGCTGGCGGTTTGAAGTGGTCGATATGGATGGCCGAAAGATCGACAAGCTGCTCGCCTACCGCAGCAAGGCCGTAACGGCCGACGTGGTGGAGATCGACGGGTAGCGCGAGAAGCGCTTAGGCCCCGGGAATGCTGGTCTGCGCCTCGCGCCCATCGCCTTCGGGGGCGGCGAGGATGGCCTGCAGCGAAGACCCTTTCGACACGGTCCGCGTCGCCGGATCGCCAACGACGCTGCGGATATCGACCGCCGAAGCCCCGGCCTTGCCCAGCGCGTCGGTCTCGATCGCGCTGCGCGGCGCGGGGCCGCCGAACAGGGCATCGAGCGCCTGCTTGCTGCTGTCTACGTCCTGCGGGCGCGGTGCCCCGGGATTGGGCGGGGAGAGCGCGAAATCCGGCGGCACGACGAGCGGCGCCTGGCGCGACACGGCGAACTCATCGGGCCGCACGCGGTTGAACAACGATCCGCTCCGTCCGCAGGCCGAGAGCAGCACCGAGCCTGCAACGAGGAGGGCAACCGTGGCGATTTTACGCATCAAACATTCTCCGGGGCGGGTATTTCGGGCGCTATCGCCGCTTCGCTGGGCTTTTCGCGCGAAAGCAGCGACCGGGCAAGCAGTATCAACACGCCCAGGGTAATCGCCGCATCGGCGAGGTTGAAGATCAGGAACGGCCGCCATTCGCCGAAATGCAGATCGGCATAATCAATCACATAGCCGCGGGAGGCACGGTCCACGATATTGCCGAGCGCGCCGCCGAGCACACAAGCAAGGCCGGCCACGTCGCCCCATTCCCTTTCGCGCCACATCCAGATCACCACACCCAGCGCAATCACGCCGGTAAGCGCCAGCAACCCAAGCTGCATTTCGCTCGAGGTCGCGGTAAACATACCCAGCGAAATGCCGAAATTCTCGGTCCAGCGCAGCGCGAAGAACGGAAAGAGATGGATCACGCGGACATACTGGAGCTGCAGCGGCCCCGAAACATACCATTTGATCGCGCGGTCGACCGCGAACACCAGAAGCGCCAATGCGAAGCCATAGGCGCGCAGACGCAGGAACGGGCTCATGCCGCGCTGCCCTCAAATTGCGCAATAGCACCGGCACAGCGGCCACATAGCGCGCCATCGGCGGTGACTTCGGGCAAGTGCCGCCAGCAGCGGCCGCATTTGTGATCGGTGGTGCGGGTCACGGTGATGCCGACATTCTGGCCCACGGTCACTGTCCCGGTGATGAACAGTTCGGCGTAGTCGGCCTCCGGCGCGCCCACAGGGATTGTCACCAGCGCTTCAAGGCCAGAACCCAAGACCTTTTCGCGGCGCAGCGGCTCGATCGCCTCGTTCACCGCGATGCGCAAGGACCGCAGTTCCTGCCACTTTTCGAGCAGCGCCGGGTCCTCGACAAGCAAGCTGCCATCCGGCCATTCGAGCAGATGGACGCTTTCGCCCGGAAAGCGCGTTTGCCACACTTCCTCGGCCGTAAACACCATGACCGGCGCGCCGTAGCGGACCAGCGCATGGAACAGCACATCGAGCACGGTGCGATAGGCGCGGCGCTTGGGGTCCGTCGGCGCGTCGCAATAGAGCGAATCCTTGCGGATATCGAAGTAGAACGCGGACAAATCCTCATTGCAGAACTCGGTCAGCGCGCGGACGTAGGTGTTGTAGTCAAAGTCATCGACCTCCTGCCGCAAGGTGGCGTCCAGCTTCGCAAGCAGCGCCAGCATGTAGCGCTCCAGCTCGGGCATTTCCGCCACGGCAACCTTTTCGGCATCGCTGAACCCCTCCAGCGCGCCGAGCAGGTAGCGGTAGGTGTTGCGCAGTTTGCGATATTGGTCCGCCACGCCGGCGAGGATTTCCTTGCCGATGCGGTGGTCCTCGGTGAAATCGACCGACAGCGCCCAGAGCCGCAGGATATCCGCGCCATAATCGCGCATCAGATCGATCGGGCTCACCGTGTTGCCGAGCGACTTGGACATTTTCATGCCCTTCTGATCCATCGTGAAGCCGTGGGTCAGCACCGCCTTGTAAGGCGCGTGGCCGCGCGTCGCGCAGCTTTCCAGCAGCGAAGACTGGAACCAGCCGCGATGCTGATCGCTGCCTTCGAGGTAGAGGTCGGCCAGCGGCCCGGTGTAGCCCAAGGGCCGCATAAGGTCGGGCCAGCGCCCGCTTTCGAGCACGAAAGCATGCGTTGAGCCCGAATCGAACCAGACATCGAGAATGTCGGTAACCCGCTCATAATCCTCAAGATTATAGGCGTCGCCGAGGTATTCCTGCGCGCGCTCCGCTTCCCAAGCATCCACGCCTGCGGTGCTGATCGCGGCCACAATGCGCGCATTGACCGCCGGATCGGCCAGATATTGCCCGGTCTTCCGATTGACGAACAAGGTGATCGGCACGCCCCAGGCGCGCTGGCGCGAGAGCACCCAGTCGGGCCGCCCCTCGACCATCGCGCTGATGCGGTTGCGGCCCTTTTCGGGAACCCAGCGGGTGTCGGCGATGGCCTTCACCGCTTTCTCGCGCAAAGTCGCGCCCGCACCGCCAAAGCCGGTGTTGTCTTCAGGCAGCAGCGCATCGTCGTGGACCAAGGTGAAGGTCGCGCCGTCAAGCTCTGCACTCGCGCCAGCGAGCAGCGCGCCCTTGATCAGCGCGAGCATGCGGAAGGGCACGCCCATTGCCTTGGCATGATCCTCGACATGCGATTCGCGCACCACGTGGCGCTCGTCGCCGACGGGCAGCACGATATAATCGAGGCTGCGGTGATAGCCGATGGCGCCCGAAGGCAGCGCATCCAGCACCAGCTTCGCGCCGATCAGGAAATCATCG
>NZ_CAMBTS010000084.1 GCF_945870625.1 Novosphingobium sp. Chol11
AGTGGTGCGGGCCTTGCAAGGCGCTGACCCCGCTGCTCGAAAAGGTGGCGGCAGATTATGCCGATAAGGGCGTGGTGCTGGCCAAGCTCAATGTTGACGAGGAACAGTTCATCGCCGCGCAGTTTCAGGTGCGCTCGATTCCCACGGTCTACGCGCTGTTTCAGGGCCAGCCGGTGGCCGATCTCACAAACGCGCGCACCGAGCAGCAATTGCGCCAGACGCTCGACCAGCTTTTGGCACAATTGCCGATCACGGGCGGCGCGGCACCAGCGCAAGACATCGCCCCGCTGCTGGAAATGGGCGAAGAAGTGCTGGGCAGCGGCGAAGGCGAGCGCGCCATCGGCATCTTTGCGCAAATCGCCGAGATCGCGCCCGAAAGCGCGGCGGCGCATTCCGGCCTGATTCGCGCGCTTCTGGCGGCAGGCCAGCGGACAGAGGCGGCCGAGGTGCTCGCCGGGCTCGATCCCGCGATGGCCGATGATCCAGCAATGGCGCAGGCCCGCTCGGCATTGGCGCTGGCGCAGGATGCGCCCGAACCCACCGAGCTGGAAGCCTTGCGCGCGGCGGCTGATGCGGACCCGGCGGACATGGACGCCAAACTGGCGCTTGCCAACGGGCTCTATGCCAGCGGCGACCGCGACGCGGCGGCGGCAACGCTGCTGGCGATGGTCGCGGCGGACCGCGCGTGGAACGAAGGCGCGGCGCGGGCGCGGCTGCTCCAGATTTTCGAAGCGGTTGGGCTGGAAGACCCTTGGGCTGCGGCGACCCGGCGCAAGCTATCGGCGGTTTTGTTCGGGTAACGAACCATGGCTGGAGCAATCACTAAAATGCGGCTTTCGATCTTTCCGCTGACCGGCGCGCTGCTATTTCCCGGGCTGCAACTGCCGTTGCATATTTTTGAGCCGCGCTACCGGGCGATGGTGTCCGATGCGCTCGCGCGTGATCGGCAGATCGCGATGATCCAGCCGCAATCGCCGCACAACGGATCGCCGCTGTATAGTGTTGGTTGCATTGGAAAAATCGGCGAAGTCGAGGCGCTTGACGATGGCGGCTTCAACATCCTGCTCGAAGGGGTGTCGCGCTTTCGCATGGTCCGCGAACTCGATGTGGCAACGCAGTTTCGGCAGATCGAGGCCGAGCTGATTGCCGACGATGCATCGGCCAGCCTGAGCGCGGTAGAGCGCGCCTCCTTTGAGAACGAAGCACGCAAATTCGCCGATGCGCAGGGGTTTTCGGTCGATTGGGAATCGGTCGCGCGGCTGGATGATCAATCCTTGATCAACGGCGTTTCGCAAATCGCGCCGTTCGATGCCGCCGCCAAGCAGGCCCTGCTGGAGGCGGAGGACCTCGCCAGCCGGTGCGAACTGCTGGTCCAGCTGATGCAGTTTTTCGGACGCCACGACAGCGACGACGGGCGCGTGACGCTGCAATAGCGCCGGGTTAGCGCAGCATTAGCGCGAAAGTCAGAATTGCGCGTGGATTCCGTCGATCACGAACTGCGCCGCCAGCGCCGCCAGCAAAACGCCCAAAAGCCGCGTAATCACGGCTTCGACTTGCGCTCCCAGAAACCGCATAAGCGGACGCGCGGCAATGAGTGCGATCAGGCTGAGCAGCATGACAGCGCCCAACGCGGCCAAAATCACGAATGTTTCGGCCAAACCATGGGCTTTTGCCGTCAATAGCATGACCGATGCAATCGAACCCGGCCCGGCCAGCATCGGCATTGCCATCGGGAACACCGAGACGTCTTCGATCTGCGGCTGCGCTGTGCGCACTTTCTCGGCACGCTCCTCGCGGCGTTCGGTGCGCTTTTCAAACACCATGTCGAGCGCGATCAGGAACAGCATGATCCCGCCCGCGATGCGAAAACTATCGAGCTCGATATGCAGCGCGCCGAGCAGGTCTTCGCCAAACAGCGCAAACACCACCAGAATGGCGCTGGCGATCAGGCAGGCGCGCACCGCCATGACGCGCGCCTCACGCGGCGTGGCGCTGGCGGTGAGGCCCGCATAGATCGGCGCGCAACCGGGCGGATCGATCACCACAAAGAGCGTGACGAAGGCCGAGATAAACAGCTCAAGCACCGGATCAGCCCTCGTTCCGTGCGGCTTCGGTCCGGTGCAGGACCTCGGTCATCTTTCCGTCCTGCCTCAGCCAAACGGTCCATTCGCGCGTTCCGCCAGGCATCACGGTGGATCGCCAGGCCAGCGTACCATCGTCGGACTGGCCATCCTTGCTGTCAGACCCAGCCGCCGCGGCGAGCGCAGGAATGGGGCCGGCGAGAGGGCGCTGGAGCGGGATTGCATCGCGTCGCTTGAGTGCATCGCGGGGGGGGCGGGCCTCGCTCTCTTCGTCTGCGGCGGGATCGCGCTGTGGGCAGGCGCGACAATTCGCCACTTTTCCGGCGAGAAACTCTGGCGCGGCGAGCGGGGCGGCGAGGTCGCCGCCTTGATCCAGCAGCCATTTGTAGCCGCCCTTTTTCTGGCGTTGCCAGAGGTTCGAGAACCAGCCCTGCCCGCTCCCGCCCTCACCCGTGCTACCCTGATACGCGCCGAAGGTGGCCCCGGCGCTGCCATCGCAGCTGATCCATGCCGCGTGCGGCTGCCACTGCAGCGGCTGTGCCGGGTTTGCGCGGCCTTTCAGCCAGAGTTTGGCCAGGACGCGCTGCGGCGCGAACATTTCGGCAGCCTCGGCGGCGGTGGCGGCAAACGCCGGCCATTGCCCGCGCTCACGCGCCAACCGCGCAAATGCGACTTCGGCTGCGATCAGAGCGCTGGGATTGCCCGCCGGGGTGATCCCCAGTGCCCCGCCTGAGGCTTGCCCCAGTGCGGCTGCGGGCGCGGCGAGCACAACGAGAGCGAGGGAGAGAAGGCACTTCATACATGAGAGCCTAGAGCAGGCTTTGGGCAATAGAAAGGCAGAGTAACCTTCCACTTGCGGGAGGGACCGGAGGCGCACGCGCGCCTCAGATCGCTCCGTCCGCCAATTGGAGCCCGGCATTGCGATAGGCCGCCACCAGCGCATTGCGCAGCAACACCGCGATCGTCATCGGGCCGACACCGCCGGGAACCGGGGTGATCGATCCGGCAACGTCGAGCGCGCCTGCAAAATCGACGTCGCCAACCAGCCGCGTCTTGCCTTCCTCGGCCGCTGCCACGCGATTGATCCCGACATCGATGACGCAGGCCCCCGGCTTAAGCCAATCCGCCTTCACCATCTCGGCCCGGCCGACCGCCGCGACCACGATATCGGCGCGCCGCACCACCTCCGGCATATCGCGGGTGCGGCTATGCGCAATCGTTACCGTGCAGCTCTCGCCAAGCAGCAATTGCGCCATCGGCTTGCCGACGATGTTCGAGCGGCCAATGATCACGGCATTCAGGCCAGACAAACTGCCGAGCTTGTCTTTCAGCAGCATCAGGCAGCCCAGCGGCGTGCATGGCACAAAGCCGGGCTGGCCCACGGCGAGACGGCCCGCATTGATCACATGGAACCCATCGACGTCCTTGTCGGGGCTGATGGCCGAAATCACCTTTTGCTCGTCCATATGGGCAGGCAGCGGCAGCTGGACCAGAATGCCATCGACCGCCGAATCGACGTTCAGCGACTCCACCAGCGCGAGCAGGTCGGCCTCCGCCGTTTCGGCAGGAAAGCGATGCTCAAAGCTGGCCATGCCCGCCTCGATCGTCTGCTTGCCCTTGGAGCGCACATAGACCTGACTGGCGGGATCTTCGCCAACCAACACCACCGCGAGGCCCGCTTTGCGGCCCGCAGCGTCTTCAAACGCGCGAGCCAGCCCGGCTACCCGCGCTCGCAAAGTTGCGGCGAAGGCTTTTCCATCGATGATGTCCGCTGACATACGGATTCAGAGCGTCGAGGCCGCAACCCCGGTGAGGAGCATCACCAGCAATCGCAAGCCGATCAGCAGCGCCATGGGGGAAAGATCGATCGCGCCGGTATCGGGCAGGATCCTGCGGATCGGGTTCAGCACCGGGTCCATGATCGCGCCGAGCGCCTTCCAGATCGCGCTAACCGCCGGATTCTGGAGATTGACGACATTGAACGCAATCAGGAGGCCGAGCACGACCTGTACGATCACCGCGGTGGAGTAGATCTCGATCAGGTAGATCAGCATCGAGATCAGGGTGTAAAGCATCATCGGGAGCAATCCTCTCGCGGCATCTGGCGCCGCCTTAGCCGACACCGCAGGGTGAGAGCAACAACCGCGCCATGCCCGACGCCCGATGTGCCTTAGCCCTTGCGGACCATCGTGCCCGCGCCGCCTGCAGTGAACACTTCGATCAGCATGGCATGCGGCACCCGGCCATCGAGCACCACCGCCGCTTCGCACCCGGCCTCGACCGCATGGACGCAGGTTTCCAGCTTGGGGATCATGCCGCCGCTGATCGTGCCATCGCTGGCCAGCCGGGCAATGTCTGCCGGGGTCAATTCGGTCAGCAATTCCTTGTCCTTGCCCAGCACACCGGGGACATCGGTCAGCAAAAAGAGCCGCGCCGCGCCCAGCGCCGCCGCCAGCGCGCCCGCCATGGTGTCGGCATTGATATTATAGGTATGGCCATCCTCGCCCGCCCCGATCGGCGCAATCACCGGGATCATGCCCGCCGCGCTGGCGGTGTGGATGATCGCCGGATCGATCTTCGTCGGCTCACCCACGAAGCCGAGATCGACCACGCTTTCGATATTGCTTTCCGGATCGCGCGCGGTGCGGGTGACTTTGGTGGCGGTGACAAGGCCGGCATCCTTGCCCGATATGCCCAGCGCTTTGCCGCCCGCTCTGGCAATCCAGCCGACCAGCTCTTTGTTGATCGCGCCGCACAGCACCATCTCGGCGATGTCGGCCGTTTCCTTCGTGGTCACGCGCAAACCATCGATAAAGCGCGATTCCACGCCCAGCTTACTCAGCATGGCGCCGATCTGCGGCCCGCCGCCATGGACAACGACCGGATTGATCCCGACCGCCTTCAGCAGGACGACATCCTCGGCAAAATCCTGCGCCGCCTCGGCATTGCCCATGGCATGCCCGCCATATTTCACCACAAAGGTCTTGCCCGCATAGCGCTGGAGATAAGGCAGCGCCTCGGTCAGGGTTTCGGCCTTGGCCAGCATTGCCTGATAGTGCGCGGTGTCGAATGGCTCGGTCATGGTGCGCTGCGCTGTGGACCAGATGCGGCGATTCCGCAACACGTGTGCAGAGTTTGGCGGCTGTTTGGGGCCCCCATCGAAGGCCGGGGCCTCGGCCGGGGCGGGGAGCTTGGTGCCCTGAGGCCATGGCCTTCGCCGGGAGCCCAGCGGTTTTGACCCATGGCCAAACCCCGCTAAGACAAGGCGGTTCCGGTTCCGCCTGCCACGAAGGATGCTTTTGCCCGCGATGCGCTTTTTCCTCAGCTTCGCCGGAATGGCGCTGATCCTGCTCATCGCGGTGATGCTCTCGGCCAATCGCCGGGCCATACGCCTGCGGGTCGTCGTGCCCGCCTTTGCGCTGCAGGCCGGCTTGGCCGCAGTGGTGCTTTATGTGCCGGCCGGCAATGCGGCGCTGCAGGGCGCGGCAGCAGGGATCGAGCAACTTCTCGGCTATGCCAAGGCGGGTGTCACGTTTCTGTTCGGTCCGCTGGCCTCGCCCGAAATCGGCGGGCGCAGCTTTGCCATTGCCGCGCTGCCGACGATCGTTTTCTTCGCGGCCTTGATCTCGATCCTCTATTATCTCGGCGTGATGCAATTGGTGATCCGCTGGATCGGCGGCGGTCTGGAAAGAATCACCGGGATCAGCCGGGTCGAAGCGCTCTGCGCGGCATCCAACATCTTTGTCGGCCAAAGCGAATCGCCGCTGGTGATCCGGCCTTATCTGGCAGGGCTGAGCCCCCAACAGATGTTTTGCGTGATGACAGTGGGCATGGCGGGCGTGGCGGGGACGATTCTGGCCGCTTATGCCGCGATGGGCATTCGCATCGATTATCTGGTTGCCGCCGCGTTCATGTCGGCGCCTGGCGGCGTGCTGATGGCCAAGCTGGTGATGCCCGATGAGCCGCCGGCCCCCGCCGATGTGGGCGCAGCGCCCCTGCCAAACCCCCATCCCGCAAGCCCGGCCTCAGACAACGAACGCCCCGCCAACCTGATCATGGCGGCCAGCCAGGGCGCGCAGACCGGGGTGCGGCTGGCCGTGGCGGTGGGCGCGATGGTGCTGGCGTTCGTCGCGCTGGTGGCGCTGGCCAACGGCATTCTGGGCGGGATTGGCGGCTGGATCGGGCGACCGGACTTGTCGTTTCAGCAGATCCTGGGCACGCTGTTTGCGCCCATCTTCCTGCTGCTCGGCGCGCCGAATTGGGGCGAGGCGATGGCGGCTGGCGGCTTGTTCGGCACCAAGATCGTGCTCAATGAATTTGTCGGCTTTATCGATCTGGCCGCGGCCAAGGGCCTGAGCGAGCATACCACCGCGATTGTCACGTTTGCGCTGTGCGGGTTTGCCAATTTCAGCTCCATCGCAATCCAGATGGCAGTTGCGGGCAGCCTTGCGCCAAACCAGCGCGCGGTGATCGCGCGGCTGGGCGTGCGCGCGCTGACCGCAGGCGCGTTGGCCAATCTGATGAGCGCGGCGCTGGCGGGGCTATTCCTCGGTGCATGACGGCGTGACCGCCCGCGCCGCCTTGATCCCCGGCGCGGCCTATGGACTTTCTGGCTTCGGCTTGGGCTTCGCCTTCGGAACTGTCAGGACGCTGGTGGTTGCGCCGCTGGTCGGTCCGTTCGCAGCGGTCGCGATGGAAACCCCGCTGATGCTTGCGGCCTGCGCCCCGCTTGCCCGCCTTTTCGTTCGGCGCTGGGCCATCTGCATGCCGATTCCGGCGTTGACGATGGGTCTGGCTGCCTTTGGCGCGCTCTTGCTTTGCGAAGTGCTGATGGCGCTTATTCTGGGACAATCCATCCGCGCATGGTTGTCAGGACTGGTGTTGCCCGAGGGGATGCTCGGCCTTGCCGGGCAGATCACCTTTGCCCTGCTGCCGCTTGTCTTTGTGCTCGTCGCGCGGGCCCGTTCTTAGCGACGGCGCGCCTTATTTGGCCGCTTTCGCCGCGACCATGGCATCCCACGCGGCCCATTCGATCGCGCGGCCGGGGTAGGCGACTTTCTTGAACGGCCACTCTTTCTTCACCCAGCTTGTCACCCAGGCATAAAGCTCCGCGTCAAAGCCTGCGTCGTACTCCGCCTTGGTGACCCACAGCCGCACCACCGCATCATAGCCTGCGACCGGGCTGGGCGAGACATAGACGCTGCCCCGTTCGCGGCCGCCGTCAAGCGTGAGCACCGCATAAGCGAAGGATTCGCGGCGTTGGAACCGGGCCTGTTCGGTTTGCATATCGAGCATGGCGTCGGCATCGGTGAGGTCTGCGCGCGGCCAATCGGTGCTGCGGGTAAAGGTTTTCTGCAAGTGCTCGATCGACGACATGTAAGCGTCGAAATCGATCTTGACCAAAGGGGGCCCAAGTGGAGCGAGCTGGAAAGTCTCTGCTTCAACCAGCATCGGAACCCTGAAATTGGGCGCGACCAGCGGCGGCTTTGGCCGCGCTGGCGGCGCGGCGGCAGGCGCGGGTGCTGCTTGCACCGGATCAGCGCTGCTGGGCGACGCGAGCGCTGCGGATGCCGGGCATAGGGCCAGCAAGGCCATGCTCAGCGCCAAATTCTTGCTTGTGATCCCAATCCTCATCGTGCGCACTCCTTGCCTTCGAGCTTAACCTTAAATCTGCTTCTCGTCGTCCCGCTTCGGCGGTTTACGGCGCTGCGCCTTCTGCTGCGCGCTTCAATTGATAGAGCACATCGAGCGCCTCACGCGGGCTCAGCGCATCGAGATCGAGCGCGCCGAGCCGTTCGCGCAAGGCGTCGACCGGCGCTTCCTCCGCCTCATGCTGGATAGCGGCAAACAGCGGCAGATCATCGAGCCCCGCCGCCAGCCCGCCGGTGGCGGCGCGGCCCTTATCCAGCTTGTCGAGCACCGCGCGCGCGCGTTTGACCACCGGCGCGGGCACCCCGGCCAACCGCGCCACGGCAAGGCCGTAGCTTTTGTCAGCCGGGCCGTCGGCCAGTTCATGCAGCAGCACCAGATCACCCTTCCATTCGCGCGCGCGGACATGGTGCAGCGAGAGCGCCTCGCACGTCTCGGCCAGCCGCGCGAGCTCGTGATAATGCGTGGCAAACAGGCAGCGGCAGCGATTGCCCCCGTGCACTGCCTCCGCCACCGCCCAGGCCAGCGCGAGCCCGTCATAAGTCGAGGTGCCGCGCCCGACTTCATCGAGGATCACGAAACTGCGCGGTGTCGCTTGCGCCAGGATTGCGGCGGTCTCGACCATCTCGACCATGAAAGTGGAGCGCCCGCGCGCCAGATTGTCCGAGGCGCCGACGCGGCTGAACAGGCGATCAACGAGGCCGACGGTTGCGCTTTGCGCGGGCACGAAGCCGCCCGCCTGCGCCAGCAGCACGATCAGCGCGTTCTGCCGCAGGAAGGTTGATTTGCCGCCCATGTTCGGCCCGCCGATCAGCCACAGGCGGTCATCGGGCACCAGCACACAATCATTGGCGACAAACCGCTCGCCCTTGGCCGCCAGCGCCGCCTCGACCACCGGGTGCCGCCCGCCGGTGATGGCGAGGCGCGGTTCATCGACCACGCGCGGCAGGCTCCAGCCGCCTTCTGCGGCGCGCTCGGCTTGGCCCGCCGCAACATCGAGGCGCGCCAGAGCGGCGGCAGTGGCGGCAATCGCCTCGCGCGCCTTCACGGCGCTGGCGACCAAGTCCTCGAAATGCGCTTCTTCCGCTGCGAGCGCGTGTCCGCCCGCCTCGGCGATGCGGCTGGCCTCCTCGTGCAGCGCCAGCGCGTTGAACCGCACTGCGCCCGCCATCGTCTGGCGGTGGGTGAAGCCGCTGTCCGATGCCATCATCCGGTCAGCATGGCGCGCGGGCACCTCGATGAAATAGCCGAGCACGCCATTGTGGCGGATTTTGAGCGCCGCAACCCCGGTTTCATCGCGGTATTTGGCCTCAAGCGCGGCGATGGCGCGGCGCGAATTGCCCGCCATGCGGCGCAGTTCATCGAGCGCGGCGTCATACCCTTCGGCGATAAAGCCGCCCTGCGCCCGCTCGGTCGGCGGCGCGGGGACGAGCGCGCGCGCGAACAGATCGATCAGCGCGCCATGCCCGGCGAGCGCAGGAAGGAGCGCATCGGCCAGCGCAGGCCGATCGGCGCGCGCCGCGATCAGCCCCTGCACGCGCCGCGCTTCGCCAAGGCCGTCGCGCAATTGGCCCAGATCTCGCGGGCTTCCCCGCCCGGCCACGACCCGCCCCAGCGCGCGGCCCAGATCGGGCGCGGCGCGCAGCCGGGCGCGCAGATCGCCCCGCAGCAACGGGTCATCATGCAGCCAGCTGACCAGTTCGAGCCGCGCGCGGATCGCCGCCAGCCCGGTCAGCGGCGCGGACAGATCCTCGGCCAGCAGCCGCGCGCCTGCGCTGGTCACGCAGCGATCAACCGCTTCGATCAGGCTGCCCTTGCGCCCGCCGGTGCTGCTCGAGAGGATTTCGAGGCTGGCCCGGGTGGCCTCGTCCATCGCCATGTGTGCGCCGGTTTCGCGCACGACCGGCGGTAGCAGGAAGGGCAACTTGCCGCGCCCGGCGTGATCGAGATATTCGATCAGCCCGCCCGCCGCGCTGAGCATGGCCCGGCTGAACGCGCCGAAGCCATCGAGCGTGGCCACGCCGTGCACCTCGCGCAGCCGCGCCTCACCGCGCGCCGAGTCGAACGTAGCTGCGGCTCGCGGCACTGCAGCATAAGCGCCTTCGGCAAAGCCTTCCGGCGCCACCAGTTCGCTTGGCCCAAGCCGCGCCAGCGCCGCGCCGAGCCCGTCTGCGGTGCACTCCTCCAGTTCCATCCGCCCGGTCGAAATGTCACACGCGGCGATGCCGATGCTGCCGCGCACTTCGCACACCGCCGCCAGCACATTGGCACGGCGCGGTTCGAGCAGCGCGTCTTCGGTGAGCGTCCCGGCGGTGACAAAGCGGACAATGTCGCGCGCGACCAATGTCTTTGATCCGCCGCGCTTTTTCGCCTCAGCCGGGCTTTCGGTCTGCTCGGCAATCGCCACCTGGCAACCGGCGCGGATCAGCCGGGCGAGATAAGCTTCGGCAGCATGGACCGGCACGCCGCACATCGGGATCGGCGCGCCATCATGCTCGCCCCGGCTGGTCAGCGCGATATCGAGCACGCCCGCCGCGATCTTGGCATCTTCGAAGAATAGCTCGAAGAAATCGCCCATGCGGTAAAACAGCAGGCTGCCTCCTGCTTGTTGCTTCAGCGCAATATATTGCGCCATCATCGGAGTTGGGGCATGGGAGGTCACAGCGTCTGTGGCTAAACCAGACGCGCGCGTTTCTCAAACCATCCATGCCGGATTTCGACATATGCGCTTCGTCGACAAGGCAAAAGAACAGGGACTGATGCTGGTCCGCGAAAGAGCTTGGCCGTTCGGCGATAAAGCCGTCTGGGATCGCGCAGCTTTCCTGCCTTGGCTCAGCGTGCCTGCCATTCTCGTTGCCGTGCTGCTGGTGTGCCTGCCGTTTTTTCTGGTTGAAGTTCCGCCGCTAATCGATCTGCCCGGCCACATGGGGGCTGCGGCGATCGAGGCAGCGGGTCCCGGCAATCCGCTGGAAAAATACTTCTCGTGGAAATGGGTGTTCACACTCAACATCGGCGGCGGTGTGCTGATGAAAGTGCTGGGCGCGCAATTCGGCATTCTGGCGGCTGGATGGTGGAGCACCGTGCTGGCCACCGGCCTGTTCGCAGGCGGCTGCCTTGCCACGATCCGGGTGCTCAATCCCAAGGGCGGCCACGGCGCGGCCTGGGCGCTGATGTTTGTCTTCAGCTTCCCGCTGCTGACGGGTTTTCTCAATTATATCCTTGCCACCGGCCTTGCGCTGAGTGTGTTTGCTGCCTCGGTCTGGCTCGAAGACCAGCCGAAGAAACGCGCGGCGCTGCTGATCGTGGCGCAACCGGTGGCGATGCTGTGTCATGCTATCGGCGGCCTGCTGCTCGCGCTTATGGTCGGCGCCAATGCGCTGGGCCGCGAGATCGATCGCCTGCCCGCCGGGTGGTGGCACCCATCGGCGTGGCGGCAATTGCGCGCCGAGCAGGATTGGCGCGAGATCGCCAAGCGGCTGTTCATCCTCTGCTGGCCGCTGATTGCCACGATCATCACGGTTGTTTTGTGGAAATGGCTTTCGCCCGAACCGATCCGCAGCCTTAACCGCTGGCGCTGGGACCAGAAGGCCTGGTACCTCATCCTCACTCTGCGCGATCAGGTGTTGCTGCTCGATGCGGCCACCACGCTTTCGTGCGTCGGCCTGATCATGTTCGGCTGGGCAATGGGCGCGCGCTGGAAATGGGCACTGGGCCTTCCCGGCGTGCTGGTGTTCGCGCTGTTCATCGCGATTCCCAGCGATATCAACGGCAGCGCGTTTGTCGATGTCCGGCTGCTGCCGGTGGCCGCGATGCTGGCATTGGGTTTGCAGGATTGGAGCCAAGCGCCCGAAAAGCGCGCCCGCGCGGTCGCCTATGCCGGAATGGCGCTCCTCGCCGTGCGGCTGGCCATCACCGCCGGCAGCTTTGCGACGTATGCCGAGGACTACAAGAAGCAGCTCGCCGCGCTGCATCATGTCGAACCAGGCAGCCGTGTGCTCGCGTTCGTCGAACATTCGTGCCTCGAAGAATCCTGGCGCAATACCCGGCGCGATCATCTGGCCAGCCTTGCCAGCCTTTATCGGCAAGCGTGGGTGAACGACAATTGGGCCGTTCCGGGCCTTCACATGGTGATCCCGCGCTTCCGCCCGGGGCGCAATTTCACCGCCGATCCATCCGAATTTGTCTGGTCGCGGGCGTGCCAGAGCGGCCGCTTGCGCAGTGTTGATCGAGCGCTGAAGTTCGCGCCGATCGAGCGGGTTGATTATGTCTGGCTGATCGACACCGGATTGCCGCGCAACCCCGATCCCCGGCTCCAGCTGGTCTGGCAGGAGGGCCGCAGCCTGCTTTTTGCGGTCAGGCCCTTGGGTTTTGTCACGTGGAAGCCTAGGGATTTCTAAAATACGACGTCGCGCCGCCCGCAACCTGGCACCATCAGCCGACAAACCAGATCAGACGCCCGAAGGGAAGTTAGCATGACCGAGGAAAGCAGCGTCCGCTTCACTGAGCGGGAAGCGCTTTTTTATCACAACACGATCCGCCCGGGCAAAATCGAGATCATCGCCTCCAAGCCGATGGCCACCCAGCGCGATCTCAGCCTGGCCTATTCCCCCGGCGTCGCCGCGCCGGTGCGCGCCATTGCCGATGATCCGGCGACGGCTTATGACTATACCGCCAAGGGCAATCTGGTTGCGGTGATCTCCAACGGCACCGCGATCCTCGGCCTCGGCAATCTCGGTGCGCTGGCTTCTAAGCCGGTGATGGAAGGCAAGGCAGTACTGTTCAAGCGCTTTGCCGATGTCGATTCGATCGATATCGAGCTCGATACCGAAGACCCGCAAGCGTTCATCGACGCGGTCGCGCTGATGGAGCCGACCTTTGGCGGCATCAACCTTGAAGATATCAAGGCGCCCGAATGCTTCATCATCGAGCAGGCGCTGCGCGACAAGCTCAAGATTCCGATCATGCACGATGATCAGCATGGCACCGCGATCATCTCCGCCGCCGGCCTGCTCAATGCCTGCTTCCTGACCGGGCGCAAGCTGGCCGACGTCAAAGTGGTGGTCAATGGCGCGGGCGCGGCGGCCATCGCCTGCACCGCGCTGATCAAGGCGATGGGCGTGCGCCACGACAATGTGATCATGTGCGACCGGCAAGGCCCGATCTATCGCGGCCGCGAGGGCGGCATGGACCAGTGGAAGAGCGCGCACGCCATCGACACCCCTGCACGCAGCCTTGAAGAGGCGCTCGACGGCGCGGACATTTTCCTCGGGCTTTCCGCCGCGGGCGCGCTGAAGCCCGAATGGGTGATGAAGATGGCGGCCCAGCCGATCATCTTTGCGATGGCCAACCCCGATCCCGAGATCACCCCGCCCGAGGCCAAGGCCGCGCGGCCCGATTGCATTGTTGCCACTGGCCGCTCGGATTATCCCAACCAGGTCAACAACGTGCTCGGCTTCCCGTTCATCTTTCGCGGCGCTCTCGATGTGCGCGCCACCACGATCAACGAGGAAATGAAGATCGCGGCGGCGCAGGCCATTGCCGAATTAGCGCGCCAATCGGTGCCCGAAGAAGTCGCGGCGGCTTATGGCATGAACCAGCAGTTCGGGCTGGACTATATCATCCCCGCGCCGTTCGATCCGCGCTTGATGGAGGTGGTCTCGTCCGCCGTGGCCAAGGCGGCGATGGATTCGGGCGTGGCGCAAAAGCCGATCGAAGATTTCGACGCCTATCGCCACAGCCTGAAAGCGCGGCTCAATCCGACCACAGCGGTGCTGACCAGCGTCTATACCAAGGTCAAGCAGAACCCCAAGCGCGTGGTCTTTGCCGAGGCCGAGAACGAAGTGGTGCTGCGCGCCGCGATCCAGTTCCGCGATTTCGGCTATGGCACCCCGGTGCTGGTCGGGCGCACGCAGGCGGTGCTGGATAAGCTGGCAGAGCTCGGCATCAACAATCCCGAAAGCTACGAAATCCACAATTCGAACGTCTCGCCGCTGGTGCCCGAGATGGTGGAGTTTCTCTATGCGCGGCTGCAGCGGCGTGGCTTCCTCCAGCGCGATGTGAGGCGCATGGTCAATCAGGACCGCAACGTGTTTGCCTCGCTGCTGGTCGCGCTGGGGCACGGCGATGCGCTGATTTCGGGCATGACCCGCACATTTGCGCAATCGATGAAGGAAGTGCTGCAAGTCATCGATCCCAAGCCCGGTCACTTGCCCTTTGGCATCCACATGATGGTGGCCAAGAACTACACCGTGTTTCTGGCCGATACGACCGTGAACGAGCGGCCGAGCGCCGAAGATTTGGCCCACATTGCCACCGAAACCGCCGCCGTGGCGCGGCGCATGGGCCATGAACCGCGCGT
>NZ_CAMBTS010000085.1 GCF_945870625.1 Novosphingobium sp. Chol11
GGACGACGCCGCCAAGGCGCTGGTGTAAGGGACAGGATCATGACGCAGATCGACCAATTGGCGCAGGAGCGCCACGTCCTCACCATCACCGTCGACAATGAGGCGGGCATTCTGGCCAAGATCGCCGGGCTGTTCACCGCGCGCGGCTATAACATCGACAGCCTGACCGTGGCGGACATTTCCGACAACCACGCGGTCAGCCGGATCACCATCGTGACCCACGGTCCGCCCGAAGTGATCGACCAGATCCACGCGCAGCTCGAACGGCTGGTCCCGGTACACAAGGTCGTCGATCTCACCGAAGTCGGCCCATACGTCGAGCGCGAGCTGGCGCTAGTCAAAGTTTCCGGCACTGGCAACAGCCGCGTGGAGGCGCTGCGCGTGGCGGAAATCTTCCGCGCCAAAGTGGTCGACACCACCACCGCCAGCTTCGTATTCGAACTGACCGGCGCGCCCGAGAAGATCGACAGCTTCGTCAGCCTGATGAAGGAGCTGGGGCTGGTCGAGGTTGGCCGCACCGGCATCGTCGGCATGATCCGCGGCGCGCTGGCCGCCTGAACTTTTCGCCTTTCACCAATGACATCGAGAACGGGAACGACATGAAAGTTTACTACGACGCCGATTGCGACTTGAACCTCATCACGGGCAAGAAGATCGCCGTGCTCGGCTATGGCTCGCAGGGCCACGCCCATGCGCAGAACTTGCGCGACAGCGGCGTCAAGGAGGTGGCCATCGCGCTTCGTGCAGGTTCCGCCACCGCCAAGAAGGCCGAAGCCGCTGGTTTCAAGGTGCTGAGCAACACGGAAGCTGCCGCCTGGGCCGATATCCTCATGGTCCTCGCGCCCGATGAGCATCAGGCCGCGATCTATGCCGAAGACCTCCACGCCAACATGAAGCCTGGCGCGGCGCTCGCCTTCGCGCATGGCCTCAATGTCCACTTCGGCCTGATCGAACCGCGCGCCGATATCGACGTGATCATGATCGCGCCCAAGGGCCCCGGCCACACCGTGCGCTCGGAATACGTCAAGGGCGGCGGCGTGCCGTGCCTGATCGCGGTGCATCAGGATGCCACCGGCAATGCGCACGATGTCGGCCTTGCTTATGCCTCGGGCGTCGGCGGCGGCCGTTCAGGCATCATCGAGACCAACTTCAAGGAAGAGTGCGAGACCGACCTGTTCGGCGAGCAGGCCGTGCTCTGCGGCGGGATCACCCACCTCATCCAGGCCGGGTTCGAGACGCTGGTCGAGGCCGGTTACGCGCCTGAGATGGCCTATTTCGAGTGCCTGCATGAAACCAAGCTGATCGTCGATCTGCTCTATGAAGGCGGCATCGCCAACATGCGCTATTCGATCTCGAACACCGCCGAATACGGCGACATCACCACCGGCCCGCGCATCATCACCGATGAGACCAAGGCCGAGATGAAGCGCGTCCTGGCTGACATCCAATCGGGCCGCTTCGTCAAATCGTTCGTGCTCGACAACCGCGCCGGGCAGCCCGAACTGAAGGCTGCGCGCAAAGCGGCCGCCGCGCATCCGATCGAGAAAACCGGCGCGCAGCTGCGCGCGATGATGCCATGGATCGGCGCGAACGCACTGGTCGACAAGGCCAAGAACTAAAGCAGTCAAGCACGGGCTGTCCTTAAGGGACAGCCCATTTATTCATATACTTAGTTGCCCCAAATAAACGGTCTGGTGCAAATCCCGCGAATGAACTAACTCCATTTTGGGGATAGTTTAGGGGCGACGTGCGATGATGACCGGGACCGCGCTGACGCGCGGATCAAGCCTGTTCCTGTTGCTGCTGGCAAGCTGCGGGGACCCGGCGTCACCCAATCGATCTGCTGCGCCAACACAGGCAGCACCAACCTCGGCGGTGGCCAGCCCAGAGACAGCCAGCCCGAAGAAACCGCCGAAGCAAGTTCCTGCGGGACTGACAAGGTCGCTCGCTTCATCGGTGCTGTGGCGGTGCCGCTGCTGCGCAAAGCCATCGAATCTGCCGCCGGGCACGCCCCGGTCCGCTGGATCGCTCCGGGCCAGCCGGTGACGCTTGATTTCAATCCGGCGCGGCTCAACATCATTCTGGATGAGCGCAACGAGATCGCCGCGATGCGCTGCGGCTGAGGCGCGAAAACGCGCTCGGCGCTTGCCTGCGTCCGGCCACTCTGCCATTGTCGCTGGGCACATGCCATCTTTGCCGACCATCAGGAGCCCCGAACATGCCCAGTCTTGCCCAAGCCGCCAAGTTCGTTCTCCCGCTCGCGCTTGCTGCCGCGGCTGCGCCGATGATTGCGCAAATGCCGATGGAAGCCCCGGGGAAGATGGACCCCAAGGGCGTGACAGCGGGAACCTATGCTGCTGATCCGTCGCATTCGCTGATCGGCTGGCAGGTCAATCACCTTGGCTTCAACCCTTATTTCGGCCTTTTCGGCGACGTCAGCGGCACGCTGATCATCGATCCCGCCAACCTTGCCGCCGCAAAGGTCACCGCCACCATTCCGGTGAGCAAGATCGTCACCGTCAACCCTGAGCTCACCGCACACTTGCTGCGCGCGCCAGCCGCTGGTGCCAAGCCTGACTTCTTTGGCCCCGCTCCTGCCGATGCCACCTTTGTTTCGACCAGCGTCGTTCCTGCACCGGACGGCATAAGCGCGACGATCAATGGAAACCTGACGCTGAACGGGGTGACCAAGCCAGTGTCCATTTCAGCGCGATTCTTCGGTGCCGGGACTAACGTCATGAATCGTGCCGTCACGATCGGGTTTGTCGGCTTCACAACGATCAAGCGCTCGGACTTCGGCATGAACTTCATCGTGCCGCTCGTGTCCGATGAAGTCCCCCTCAACATCACGATCGCGTTCGAAAAGAAGTAGCTCAGCGCATCTTGGCAAAAGCGGTTCGAAGCTCAGCAACAAAGGCTTCGGGCTGCTCCCAAGCCGCGAAATGCCCGCCCTTGGTCATCGTGCCCCAATGGACCAAATTGCTGCAATGCCGCTCAAACCATTTGCGCGGGGTTGGCATGACTTCCTTGGGAAACGCGCTTGCGGCCACGGGCAGGTCGAGGTCCTGCGCGGAAAAACTGGCAAAGCTCTGCCAATAAAGCCGCGCCGAAGAGGCCCCGGCGGCGGTGAGCCAATAGAGCATCAGATTATCGAGCATCGCTTCGGTGCTCAGCGCGTCTTCGGGCATGCCGCTGTTGTCGGTCCACGCCCACATCTTCTCGTAAATCCAGCCGGCCAGGCCAACCGGCGAATCGACCAGCGCATAGCCAACGGTCTGCGGCCGGGTGGATTGCTCCTTGGAATATCCCGAATCCCAATCCTGATAATGCTTGAGCGCGGCCATCGCTTTGAGTGCATCAGGATCTGGATCGACCATATCCTCGGGCAGCGGCCGCGCGATGGGCATGTTGAGATGGATGCCCGCGCAACCAGCCACCTTTTGCAAGCCGATCTGCGTAGTCACCAGCGCCCCCCAATCGCCACCCTGCGCATACCAGCGGGCGTAACCCAGCCGCGCCATGAGTTCGCCCCACGCCAGCGCGATTTTCTCGACGTTCCACCCGGCGCGTTCGGGCTTGCCTGAGAGGCCAAAGCCGGGGAGGCACGGGATCACCAGATGAAACGCATCCGCCGCGCTGCCGCCATGCGCCTCAGGGTCGGTCAACGCCGCGATGCAGCCGCGAAATTCCAGGATCGAGCCCGGCCAGCCATGCGTCAGAATTAGCGGCGCAGCATCGGCATGCTGTGAGCGGATATGCAGGAAGCGGATCGCCGCCCCTTCAATCGTGGTGGTGGAGAGCCCAGCCGCGTTGATCCACGCCTCGCACTTCCGCCAGTCATAACTATGCCGCCACTGATCGACAAACGCGCGCAAGGCCGCGAGCGGCACGCCCTGCGACCAATCGTCGACCGCTTCGCGTTCGGGCCAGCGCGCGTTATCGATCCGCGCATGGAGATCGTCCAGCGCGGCTTGCGGCACTATAAAGCTATAAGGTTCGACGGTGTTCGGCATCGCTCTCTCCCGCACGCAGTTGCAGTGCTGCTCGCTTTCACTGTGGACAAGCTTCCCGCCTTTCACCATAGCTTTTCGCCATGTCTGGCCCTTTGGACCTTACCCTGCGACTTATCCGCCCCTGGGCGTGAGCTGACGCGTCGGTCCCTCCGCCGCGCACTGCGCACAGGGGACAATATCGCAGCATCGCAATACATCCAGCTTAGAGTGCACCTCATGTCCATGCTCAAAGACCCCTCGGTCAAGTACCGCCCCTTCCCGCAAGTGCCGCTGGAAAACCGCCAATGGCCCAGCCGCACCATCACCGCGCCGCCGCGCTGGCTCTCCACCGATATGCGCGATGGCAACCAGTCGTTGATCGATCCGATGGACGGTGAAAAGAAGTCGCGCTTTTTCGATCTGCTGCTGCGCCTCGGCATCAAGGAGATCGAGGTCGGCTTTCCCAGCGCGGGGGCAACCGAATACGACTTCATCCGGGGCCTCGTCGATCAGGGCCGGATTCCGGAGGACGTCTTTGTTCAGGTGCTCACCCAGTCGCGCGAGGATCTGATCAAAACCTCGTTCGAAAGCCTTGCCGGGGCCAAGCAGGCGATTGTCCACGTCTACAACGCGGTCTCGCCGCTCTGGCGGAAGGTCGTGTTCGGCATGGATCAATCCGAGATCAAGGAAATCGCCCGCGCCGGGGCCACCTTCCTGCGCGATTCTGCGGCGCGCTTCCCCCAGACCGACTGGCATTTCGAGTATAGCCCGGAGACGTTCTCCACCGCCGAGCTCGATTTCAGCATCGCGTGCTGCGAGGCGGTGATGGACGTCCTCCAGCCTACAATCGAGAAGCCGATCATCCTCAATCTGCCCGCCACGATCGAAGCCGCGACGGCCAATATTTATGCCGATCAGATCGAGTATTTCTGCCGCAATCTGCCCGGCCGCGAAAAGGCGGTGATCAGCCTGCATACGCATAACGATCGCGGCACCGGCGTGGCCGCCGCCGAGCTTGGGCTGATGGCAGGCGCTGACCGTGTCGAGGGCTGCCTTTTCGGCAATGGCGAGCGCACCGGCAACTGCTGCCTCGTCACCCTCGCGCTCAACATGTACACCCAAGGGATTGATCCGAAGATCGATTTTTCGGACATCGACGAGGTGATCCAGACGGTCGAGTATTGCAACCAGCTGCCAGTCCACCCCCGCCATCCTTATGGCGGCGAACTGGTGTTCACCGCTTTTTCCGGTAGTCATCAGGATGCCATCAAAAAGGGCTTCGCCGCGCGCGAGACCCAGAACGACGAGCTCTGGGCCGTGCCCTACCTGCCGATCGACCCCGCCGATCTCGGCCGCAGTTATGAAGCGGTCATCCGGGTCAATTCGCAAAGCGGCAAGGGCGGCTTTGCCTGGGTGCTCGAACAGGATCAGGGCCTCAAACTGCCCAAGAAGATGCAGGCACACTTCTCGCGCCACGTGCAGGATCTTGCCGACGAAGTGGGCCGCGAACTGCAGGCCAGCGATATCTGGGGTGTGTTCCAGAAGACCTACAAGCTTGAAGGTGAGCAGCGTTTCACCCTCGTCGACTACGAGGAGGCCCGCGCGCCCGATGGCACCCGCGTCTTCGCTGGCAAGATCGCCGTCGACGGCGAAGTCCGCTCGGTCTCGGGCCGCGGCAACGGGCTGATCTCGTCGGTCGTCGCCACCTTGCACGAGAGCTTCGACATCGCGCTCGATGTGCGCGATTATGCCGAGCACGCGCTTTCAACCGGTAGCGACGCCCGCGCTGCCGCCTATGTCGAATGCGCTTTGCCCGGTGGCCGTGTGGTCTGGGGTGTGGGCATCGACGAAGACGTCGCCACCGCCAGCGTCCGCGCGATCCTCAGCGCGGCCAACGCGGCTGGCTGATCCGGGCCAGACACTCCTGCTTGGCTTGTGCCTGCCGCTTTGCCATAGTGCGCGCAACGGCCCGGTTGAGGCCCAGCCAAGCGGGAGTTTTCATGCCTGAAGCCATCATCGAGCCTGACCTGCCCATCATCGATCCACACCACCACTTGTGGGATCTGCGGCCGATGATCGGGGCCTTCCCAGAACCGCATCACCCGTTCATCGAAACGCTGGTGCCTGCGGCCTATTACACGTTCGATGCGCTCCACGCCGATACCCACAGCGGCCACAACGTGATCGCCACCGTGTTCATGGAATGCGGCGCCTTCTACCGGCAAGGGGCCGATTCGGCGCTCAAGCCTGTCGGCGAAGTCGAATTCGTGAACGGCGTCGCCGCGCAAGGCGCGAGCGGGCTCTATGGCGCTTACCGGCCTTGCGCAGGGATCATCGGCCACGCCGACATGACGCTGGGCGACGCAGCGGTGCCCGTGCTCGAAGCCCTGATAGCGGCAGGCAACGGTCGCTTTCGCGGCATCCGCCATCAAGGCGCATGGGATGCCGATCCCAATGTACTGGGCGCACCTTTCCATGCGCCGCAGGGTCTTTATGGCAGCGATGCTTTCCGCGCCGGGTTCAAACATCTAGGCGCAATGGGCCTCACCTTCGATGCTTGGCTGCTTGAGCCGCAATTGCCCGATGTGATCGCGCTGGCGCGTGCGTTCCCCGATCAGCCCATCGTGCTCGATCATTGCGGCACCCCGCTGAATACCGGGCCTTACAAAGGCAAGCTGCATGAACGCTTCGACGTCTGGCGCGCCAATATCCTCGAACTGGCGCAGTGCCCCAATGTCTCGGTCAAGCTCGGCGGCCTTGCCATGGCGTTTTGCGGCATGCCCGAACAGGGGCCGGCGGCCGGGATCGGCTCGGAAACGCTCGCCGCGATGTGGCGCCCCTACATCGAAACCTGCATCGACGCCTTTGGCCCGGCGCGCGGAATGTTCGAAAGCAACTACCCGGTCGACCGCTGGGGCGCGACCTATCCGGTGCTGTGGAACACCTTCAAGCGCCTCGCCCACGGTGCCTCAGCGGAAGAAAAGCGCGCGCTCTTCGCGGGCAATGCAGCGCGGGTCTACGGCATCGAACACGTTCTTGCGGCCTGAAACACACCCTGCCCCCTCCCGAAAGCAGAAGGGGGACTGTTGCGCACCTCTCCCCTCGCCGCTTGCGGGAGGGGTTTTGGGTCGCGCTGCACCGCACCCCGCCCCTCGAGGTGATCAATCCCCTTTGACAGCCCAACACGGCCTGCTAAAGCCCATTTAACCGCTCGCTTAAAATCGGAGCCTCACAGATGTCCCTGCCCCCGCTCTTCAAGAATATGCGCCTGCCGGTCATCGGATCGCCGCTGTTCATTATCTCCGGCCCCGAACTCGTCATCGCGCAGTGCAAGGCGGGCATCATCGGCAGCTTCCCCTCGCTCAATGCCCGCCCGATCAGCCAACTCGACGAATGGCTGCATCAGATCACCGAAGAGCTGGCCACGCACAACCGTGATCATCCAGAGTCGCAGGCGGCCCCTTTCGCGGTCAACCAGATCGTGCACAAGACCAATAACCGCCTCGAAGAAGACATGGAGCTCTGCGCCAAGTGGCAGGTGCCGATGCTGATCACTTCGCTCGGCGCGCGCGAGGATATCTTTCAGGCCGCGCATGGCTGGGGCGGCATCGTGCTCCACGATGTGATCAACGACAAGTTTGCGCACAAGGCGATCGAAAAGGGCGCGGATGGGCTGATCCCGGTTGCGGCTGGCGCAGGCGGCCATGCCGGCGCGCTATCGCCGTTTGCGCTGATGCAGGAAATCCGCAGCTGGTTCAGCGGCCTCGTCGCGCTATCGGGCGCCATCGCGCATGGCCGTTCGATCCTCGCGGCGCAGGCGCTCGGCGCGGATTTCGCCTATATCGGCTCGGCCTGGATCGCCACCGCAGAAGCGCGCGCTGACGAGGGCTACAAACAGGCCATTGTCGATTCGAGCGCTGATGACATCGTCTATTCCAACCTCTTCACCGGGGTGCATGGCAATTACCTCAAATCCTCGATCATCAATGCCGGGCTCGATCCGCAGAACCTGCCGGTCAGCGATCCCTCAGCGATGAACTTCGGCTCAGGCGGCAATACCAAGGCCAAGGCCTGGAAGGATATCTGGGGTTCGGGCCAGGGCGTTGGCGCGGTCGACAAGGTGGAAACGGTGGCCGAACGCGTGGCGACCTTGACCAGCCAGTACCGCGAAGCCGTCGCCGAACTCAGCACGAACACCGCGCCATTTGCACCCTGACCGAGAGCTTGCTGTCGGTGGCATGCCACAGCACCTCGGCCATCCGGTCGAGGTGGCTATAGTCTAGCGCAGGATCGCGGCGATTGAGCACGATCTCCTCGCCTTTGGGCGGGCTGAGCATGCGCCGACGCAGCGCGCGCTGCAACAGATCGAGCCGCATCAGCGCTTCGAGCGCGGCCAGTTCATCATCGGCGCGCCGGGTCCGGCTCCAACCCATTTCGATCTGGCCAAACCGCTCGATGACCATTTCGGAATAAGTGCTGTGCGGGCCCCGGTGAAGCGGCAGCCCGATGGCTTGCGCGCCCTGCCCGGTTGCCGGAAGCAGCAACCCATTGCGGCGAAAATCATGAAATCCGATCCGCTCCGGCCCGATCGCGGCAATCATGCGGGTGAACGCGCGGCGGCCTAGCAGCTGGCGCGGCAGAAGATGATGGCGCTGCAATCCGGCTTTGTATCCCGACTTTCCCGGGACATTGACCGAACGAAAGGGAATGTGCGCCCGCAAGGGAAACCCATCACTGATCATAGCTTCAGTGTCGCAAACGAAGATCAATGAAACCTTTGCAGAGGTCGTGAATTCACAGGACCCTGACGTTAAGCCTGTCCTGCCCAGCAGGTTCGAGCCACACCGCGCCCGCGCCGGTCAGCACGACTTCGCACGCGGCATCGACCCGCCCATGCGCCACCAGCCAGTCGGTCAGCCGCACAGCGATGCGGCTATCTTCGCGGCTGGGCGCTTCGCCCTTGGCCTGAAGCGAGAATTCCTGGCCGACCAGAAACGCGAGCCCTTCGCTATCGAACCCGCGCTCGCGCCGGATCAGCGCAGTCAGCGCCATTGCCGGAAACGGTCCGCCGGCGAGCCAGATGCCAATCGATTCCGCAAACCACGCTGGGGACATGATCGTGCGCGCAGGATGCCAGATGATCGCGCGCAAACCGGCCAGCGGGGCCAGCTTGAGCACCAACCCGGCCGCGACACGCACCACTGGCAAAAGATGCTGCGCGCCCGCCAGATGCGGCCCCGGAGCGAACGTGAGCGCCGCAAGGCCAGCAGGGTCGAAGTCTGGCGGCAAAGCCACAATGTGGGCGTAATCGGGGGGGCGGCACGCTTCCCGGGGCGCAAGTCCGTCAAGATCGATGGTCAAGCCCTCGCACAGCAATTCGGTGCAGCCGAACGGCGCTCCTGCAACACCGCCCTCGACCAGCGAAAATTCGCCCGACTGCAAGGCCAAGGCCGCCAAGGCTTGCGCGTCAGGACGCGCCGCTGCTTCGAACAACAACGCGGCGAGCGGTTCGCAGCCTGCATTATGTTCGATGACCAAACGACCCGCCCCCCTGACAGGACCAAGCTTGGCATCAAGCAGACCCGCACGTCGAGTCCTTTACCTCCAATTCGGGTCTATTCCACCCGAGGTTCGGCGCATTCCGATCAATATATACCCAATGCCAGCCCCGCCCCGAGTGCTTGTCCCAATTCGTGACATTGATTCAGCGCTTTATCGGACAGTGTCTTCGCACCCAGGATCTGCGCCGGGGTCTGCGCGCCAAGGTTGATCACCAGCGGATCGGCAACGCGGCGCAAGCGCCATCCTTTGACGATCCGGTCGATCTGCGCCTGCGCGCCGCTTCCATCCGAACCCGCTGCTATTGCCGTGGCATAAACGCGCCCTTCGATCAGCCCGAGCAGCGGATAGTAAAGCCGGTCGAACATATCCTTCATCATGCCCGACATCGTGCCGAGGTTTTCGGGGCAGACAAACAGGGCTCCACCCGCCCCCAGTAAATCGTCCGCGCACACGTCTTGCGCCGCCACCAGCCGCACGGTGCAATCCAGCGCAGCGCCATTGGCCGCCGCGCGCGCCATCGCCTCGGCGGCGCCGGTCCGGCTATGCCAGATCACCAGAAGCGCCCGGTCGTTCAGCAGCCGTTTCCATCACTACTGCCGCCGCCGCCCAGCATCCCGCCCATCAAGCCCCCCAGCCCGCCGAGGCCCCGGCGCTTGGGCTTTTGCTGGCAATCGGGTGATGCCCGGCGTCCGGACCGGGGATCTTCGCTGTCCCCCATGCCGTCCATCCCGGGCATGCCCAGCAGCAAGGTTGTGGTCGAGCGGTGGCGGATACGCGCAGTCCATTCCAGCTTCCACGGCGCTTTGGGATCGGCGGGCCGGGGCGGAAAAGCAAAATCCTCCTGCGGCCCAAAGGCCGAAAGCGTCGCCATCTGGAACTGCGGTGATGCGGCTTTCACTTCGGCCGGAACCAGGCAGGTCCTGCTCTGCGGCCCCAGCACGGTCTTGTTCGCGACCACTTGGCCACCGTCGCGGGTGACAGCCAGTCTGACAGGCCGCCGCCGAATTCGCGGGTCGCGCTTGATGACCACCACACGATATCGCCCATCGTGCCCCCCGGCCCCTGCTTGCCGCCGAAAAGCGAGGCATGAAAGCCGGTGGCGCCCATCAGCGGATTCCAGCGCAGCAAGATCGCCCCGCTGGGCTGCGCCATCGAGGATGCGCTGAGCGCGCCCATGAAGTCCTTGGTCAAGGTAAAGTTCATGGCGGGCGCATAAGTGCTCGCCACCCGGTGATCGCCCAGCAACGAGCTCTCAGGCTTCACAAACTTACCGTCGTCAGAGGGCCACCTGCCATAAGTCTTGCTGCTCTGCGGGCTCACAGTGCGCTCGCGCGGCACTGCGCTGGACCACAATCCCGGCGGCATCTGCCCAGCCGCCAGCTTGGCAAAATCGATTACCACCGGTTGCCCGGCCGGCGCATGTTCGCCGCAGCCCCAGAAGATCAGCATCCGCCCCTTCGGTCGCTTAAAATCGCGGACCTCGGGTTCATCGGGTCCGTCGGGTGCTTTGACCGGGGTGCTGAGCGCAACCGAGGTGCCAAGCCTGGCACCGGCCGGCATGAAGTGATCTGCCTTGGGAGCGCCGGTTGCCGCGCGGCTTGAGCCCAACTCTAGGAGCAGTTCATGCTGCGGAGCAGGCCGCCCGCCCATGCCCATGGCCATCATCGCGCCCATGCCGCCGCCGCGCATGCCGGCCATGCCCCCGAGGCCCGATGTCGTGCCGGCGCGCATCTCATAGCGCGCGATCGGCCCGGAAGTTTGCGCGGCCACTATTCCAGCAACCGCAGCCGCGCCCGCCCCTGCCAGAACGAGCAGTCCAATCGCGCGATGATCCATAGCACCGTTCTCCCTTGCTGTGCCGCCGCGCTCCCGCCGCAAAGGCTGCGAACGGCACGCTACCCTATGGCACCATAACAGCAACCGCGCTGTCAATCGCGGTAATTGCGCGGACAGCCTGCGCGCAGCCCTTCCCCCCCGCGCCGCTATGCGTTAGCGCCCCAGCGATGATCCCTGTTACCGCCATCGCCTCGTCCATCTCCGGCCTCGCCTGGCACTGGCGCGGCGGCAATATGGAGATCAAGGGCGAAGGCGGGCTGGATAACCTGGTCGATCAGTTGCTGCTCTCGCGCGGAGTGGCGCGCGACGATCTAGAGCGCCAGCGCCGCCCAACCTTGCGCGCATTTCTGCCCGATCCTTCGATCTTTCGCGATATGGACACCGCCGCCGCGCGCCTCTCCGATGCGGTGGAGGCTGGCCAGGCCATCGCGGTCTATGGCGATTATGATGTCGACGGCGCGACCAGCGCGGCGCTCTTGATCCGCATGCTGCGCGATCTGGGCATCGCTGCGCGCGCCTATATCCCCGACCGGCTGCTCGAAGGCTATGGCCCCTCGGGCGAGGCGCTGGTGCGGCTCAAAAACGAAGGGGCGCAGCTGATCATCACGGTCGATTGCGGAGCGATGGCTTATGAGGCACTGGCCGCCGCCGCAGCAGCCGGGGCGGAGGTGATCGTGGTCGATCATCACAAATGTGGCGCAGAGCTGCCGCGCGCGGCCGCGCTGGTCAATCCCAATCGGCTGGACGAGGACGACGAAGCCGCCGCCTTCGGCCATCTCGCTGCGGTGGGCGTCGCGTTTCTGCTGGGCGTTGCCACCCTGCGAACGCTGCGTGGGCGGGGATTTTTCGAGCGCCGGGCCGCGCCCGATCTGATGGCGCTGCTCGATCTGGTGGCGCTGGGCACCGTAGCGGATGTCGCGCAAATTCGCGGGCTGAACCGGGCGTTCGTGGCGCAGGGCCTGAGGATCATGGCGCAGCGCCAGAACGTCGGCCTCGCCGCGCTGATCGACGCCAGCCGCTTGAACCGCGCGCCAACTTGCAGCGACCTCGGCTTTGCGCTGGGTCCCCGGATCAACGCCGCCGGGCGGGTGGGTGATGCCGGGCTCGGCGTGCGCCTGCTCACCACGCTGGACGCCGACGAAGCGCGCACCATCGCGGCGCAGCTTTGCCGCCTCAACGATGAGCGGCGCGCCATCGAACAGATCGTTCAGGAAGAGGCCGAGGCGCAGATGGCAGCCCAGCACAACCGCGCCGTGCTGGTGCTGGCGGCGCGCGGCTGGCATCCCGGGGTGATCGGCATCGTGGCCGGCCGGATCAAGGAAAAGTCTGGCAAACCTGCGGTCGTCATCGCGCTGGAGGGGGACGAAGCCGGCAATGGCAAAGGCTCCGGCCGCTCCATCGCCGGGGTCGATCTGGGTGCCGCCGTAATCGCCGCGCGCGAGGCGGGCCTGCTCAAAGCAGGCGGCGGACACGCCATGGCCTGCGGGCTGACAATCGCACCAGAGATGCTTGGCCCTTTTGCCGAGTGGCTGGATGAGCGCCTCGCCCGCGAAGTCAGCCTTGGCCGAACCGGGCAATCCTTGCTGCTCGACCTGTCGCTGACCCCGCGCGGACTGACCCCGGATCTCATCGAAACACTCGAACAGGCCGGGCCGTTCGGCATGGGCTGGCCCGGCCCGCGCGTAGCGGTGGGGCCAGTGCGGCTGGTCAAGTGCGATCTGGTCGGCACCGACCATGTGCGCATGATCGCCAGCGGCAGCGACGGCCGCTCGTTCAAAGCCATCGCCTTTCGCGCCGCACAAAGCGAACTGGGCCAGACCTTGCTGCACGGCACGCGCGGACGTCAGCTGTGGCTCGCGGGCCGCGCGCGGATCGACGATTGGGGCAGCCGCCCGGCGGCGGAGCTGCATGTCGATGATGCCGCATTTGCGGATTAAAGGGCAATGCTGGCGCTTGCCTGAATCTGGGGCTTGACGCATCGGCACCGCCGCCCTAACTGCGCGGCCTGCCTCGTGAAACCTACTTGGCCCCTTCGTCTAGCGGTTAGGACGCGGCCCTTTCACGGCTGAAGCACGGGTTCGATTCCCGTAGGGGTCACCAGGGTTTTGCCGGTCTTGCGGTCGGTCAAGCCCATGCTCGGCCCCTTCGTCTAGCGGTTAGGACGCGGCCCTCTCACGGCTGAAACACGGGTTCGATTCCCGTAGGGGTCACCAGCAAGATCAGAGCCATTTGCGCCACGCTGAGCGATGCCCCGGAAGGCCGCGTACCCAATTGTTTCAGGTCCCAGATCCGCGCGTTCGGCCTTGCGCTGGCGGTTTGAACAGGCGGCGCAGAGCCGCTCACGGGATTTGGGCTGACGCTAAGGTTTGCTTCACTTGACCGGAGACGGATAAGTTTCGAAGATGGCGACCATGCAATCTTGCGCTATTTTCAGAAGGTGTTCGGGGATTCTCAGCCGCGCGGTGCAGATTCTGAGCCGCCGGCGATCAACCCGAAACCGGCGGCGATCCCTGCGGCTGCGGCATTCGACTATGCCGACCCCCGGATCCCCGATGCCTCGCGAAACCGCATCGCGCAGGTCCTGGGCTTGATCGCCGAG
>NZ_CAMBTS010000086.1 GCF_945870625.1 Novosphingobium sp. Chol11
ATCTGTCGCCGCTACGACCCGATCACGCAAATCCTGAGATAAAGCTCTGGCCATCCATGCTGGCCTCCTGCCCAGCCAGCAGGATGAATCAGATTTTCAACGCCGCTGGAATCCTTCGCGATTCAGAGGCTGTGGAAAACGCTCTAGCCCGTCGGCTTTCGTTAGGACACTGCATGACGGTTGGCTTGGAATGGCGGAATTTGGGTGGTTAGCTGCCGTTAATTCATCGCTATTGCAGGGCTATCTGTTGTCTTCACGATTTGCGGACGCGATCGCGTCTTGCACCACCATTAAAACCCCACGCGGAATGTCACGTAACCTCAACCTTCCGGTTGCCATCCAATGTGTGAGCAAATCTTTCGCTCCCGGATGACCTGCCTTGGCTGCATGTTCGACCAACGGTCGGACTTCTTCCCTGACCGCACGGGTGCCGTGCCGCTCATGGCGAAACCAAGCCAACCAGTAGAATGATGGCACAAACCCGCAGTCTACCCCGTCATTGAGGACACGCTCGCAGTCGTCGTGTCGGCCGATGTCGTAAAGGAGCCGGGCATAATGTAACGTAGCTATCCACGACCCCCCGCAAATAGCCGCGTGGTAATACTGCAAAGCTAAGTATTTGTCGGCGGCGACTCCATTTCCCGTCCAGTAATGCCATCCAACCATCTGCTGACACCAGACCGATCCTGCTTTTGCCGCTTCCAAATGAAGTTCGAACGCAGCAGCCTCACTGTAATACATTTGAGCTGCACGTTGTATCAACTCCCAGTTTTCGTCGCTCTCCTCTGACCATAGCTGGCTTTCGTTGGCGGCAGACCTCTCCCAAGCATCTCTCTCGGCCCGAAAATGCTTCTTGGTTTGGTCATACAATTCTCGGAGCGACGGCTCCTTCGCCGGTCCCCTCGTCATTTGCGAAACCGTACTTTATGCCATCTGTGATGAGTTAGCTGATCTCCACGCATGTTATGAATATCGCGCGTCAACCGAACGGCTGCAAGTGGGGCGAAACCTGCCATAACCCTCCCTTGCGCATGCAAGAGACGTAGATGCTCTCATGTCTAGCGCCGCCTCTGAGGCAAGGCCTGATTTACCCGCTTCGCTACTGCCCGGTTGCCTGGTTCAAAAACTCGTTGTTGGCGGCTGGCGGACCTTCCGGCACGGGCATGCCTTGCTCGCCCGGCGGCGGGCCATCGGGGCCGGGGCGTCTCTGAGCGCCGGGATCCACGATCTTGCCATCGGGATCGACGTAGAAATAGTCGTCCGGATTGGACTGCATGTTCTCGTCATTGGGCTCCAGTTGCCATTGTGGCAGCTTGAGTTCGGTCTGGAAGGCTTCGACCGGGCGCTTGGCGGTGGCGACGGTCATGTAGGCGGCGAACGCGCGGGCGGGCGCGGTGCCGCCTTGCAGGCCGGGCACGGCGCGGGCATCATCGCGGCCCATCCACACGCCGGTGGTGATCCCGCTCGAGAAGCCGAGGAACCAGCCATCCTTGTTGGAGCTGGTGGTGCCGGTCTTGCCCGCCACTGGCCGCCCGATCTGCGCCGCGCGCCCGGTGCCGGTGCTGACCGCAGTCTGCAGCAGATCGGTGATCCCTGCCGCGACATCGGGCGGCACCAGTTGCTGCGGCGCATCGGCGCGGTGGCTATAGAGCACTTCGCCCTCAACACTGGTGATCTTGCGGATGCCATAGGGCGCGATCGCCATGCCCTTGGCCTGCACTTCGGCAAAGGCGCGGACCATGTCGATCACCCGTACGTCCGACGTGCCCAGCACCATCGAGGGCAGCGTGTTGATCGGGGTGCTGATGCCGAAACGGCGCGCCATGCCCGCCACTGCGCTAAACCCGACTTCATTGCCAAGCTGCGCCGCGACGGTGTTTTTTGAATAAGCAAAGGCGGTGCGCACGTCGATTGGCCCGGCAAAAGTGCCGCCCGAATTGCGCGGGCTCCAGCCGTTGATCGTCACCGGCTCATCGACCACGCGGTTATCGGGCGTGTAGCCCGCCTCGAGCGCGGCGAGATAGACGAACAGCTTCCACGCCGAACCGGGCTGGCGCACCGCATTGACCGCGCGGTTATAGTTCGAGGTGACATAGTCCGTGCCGCCGACCATCGCCAGCACCGCACCATCGCGGTCGACGCTGACCAGCGCGCCTTGCGAACCCTTGGGCACATTGGCGATGATGGCGGCGGTGGCGGCCTGCTGCGCGACCGGATCGAGCGTGGTCCATATCTCGATCGGCTGATCGTTTTCAGGCAGCAGCAGATCGAGCTGTGGCAGCACCCAATCGGTGAAATAGCGCGCCGAGTTCTGCCCCTGCTCCTGCGCCAGCTTGACCCCCTCGAGATCGACCGCAGCGGCCTCTGCAGGGGTCAGCGCGCCGGCATCCTGCATCGTCTGGACCACGACATGGGCGCGGCCAATGGCGGCGGCGGCATCGGCGGTGGGCGAGTAGTTCGAGGGCGCCTTGACCAGCCCGGCGATGATCGCGGCCTCGGCCAGGCTAAGCTGATCGCCGCCATGGCCGAAGAATTTGCGCGCGGCGGAATCGATGCCATAGGCCCCGCCGCCGAAATAGACCTTGTTGAGATAAAGTTCGAGAATCTGCGCCTTGGTGAATTTGTTTTCGAGCGCCATCGCCAGCAGCGCCTCGCGCACCTTGCGATCGATCGTGCGGCTGTTGTTGAGGAACACATTGCGCGCAAGCTGCTGGGTAATGGTCGAGCCGCCCTGCCGCCAGCGCCCGCTTTGCATCCGCACCCACACCGAGCGCACGATCCCGACCGGATCGACCCCCCAGTGATCACGAAAGCGCCGATCTTCGACCGAAACGATCGCCTGCTTCATCACATAGGGAATGCGCTCGTCGGCGATCCAGCGCCCATAGCTTGGCCCCAGCGTGACGATCTCGGACCCGTCGCTGGCGCGCACGACGATGGTCTGGCCGGTCTGGGTGGATTTGAGGCCTTCGTAGCTTGGCAGCGAGCGCGCCGTGATAAACACCGCCCCCGCCAGCGCGAGCACGCCGAGCAGCACCACGCCTGTGCCCCAAATCGCCATCCGGCGCAGCCAGCGGCCAAAGAACGAGCCACCGCCCGCGCTTAGGTCAACGCGCGCCAACGAGCGGCCCGGTTCGGGGCGGCGGGGAAAATCCCGTCTGGCCATGGGTGAGGTCTGGTCCCCTGAAAACGTCGCCGCCTAGATTGCGGCTAGATGGCGCTATGCGAAACGCAACCGTAACGCAGCATTAATCGCACGCGAGCAGCGCGCGCCATCGTTTAAGGCGATCAATCGGCCGGTTTGAATTCAAGGCTGGCGCTGTTCATGCAATAGCGCTGCCCCTCCGGCCCCGGACCATCGGGAAAGACATGGCCGAGATGGCCGTCGCAGCGCGCGCAGCGAACCTCGACGCGGACCATCCCATGCGACACATCGCGCACATTCTCGACCGCATCGCCCGCAACCGGCGCGGTGAAGCTGGGCCAGCCAGAGCCGCTGTCGTATTTGGTGTCCGAGGTGAACAGCATGGCGCCGCATCCTGCGCACATATAAGCGCCGGTTGCTTTGTTGCGATCATACTTGCCGGTGAACGCGCGTTCGGTGCCCGCTTCGCGCAGCACCTGATACTGCTCCGGGCTCAGCCGCTCGCGCCATTCGGCATCGGTCAGGATTATCTTGTCAGTCATGCAGGCTCTCCGTGGCTGCCTTCGCTTGGGCAATATGGGGTCAGTTCAGGCGCTCGACAATGAGCACGGTGCCCTGATGCCCGGTTATCCGCATCCTTGTGCCCGGCTCGGCATCGGGGCCCTGCGCCAGCCATTCGGTATCGCCGTGGCGCACGCGGCCCGTGCCGCCCTCGATAACATGGCTGACCACGCCGGCTTCGCCGACCAGCTGCCCGCCGCGATCATTGAGCATGGGATCGGGCGAGACCAGCGGATGCCGCCCGAGCCAGCGCCGCGCCGCTCCGAGCAGGAGCGCGCACAGGATCGCAAAGAGCAGCACCTGCACGGTGAGATCGACCGGCATGGCCGAGGCCACCATGCCGGTTACCAGCGCAGCCCCGGCCAGCCAGATCAGGAAATAACCCGGAGCAACGAGTTCGGCGATGGCGAGCGCCACACCCAGCGCCATCCAGCCCCATTGCAGGCCAAACATTTGCGTGAGCGATTCCATCAGCTTAGCCCTGCCCGCTGCCGCCGAAGCCTGATGGCGGGCCGGGCACGCGCGGCGGGCGCGGACCGGAAGGCGAAGTCCCGGGCTGGGCCCCGGGTGCCGGGCGCAGCGCATCGTTGATCAGTTCGCCGATCCCGCCGAGCGAGCCCACCAGCTGCGTCGCCTCGACCGGGAACAGGATCGTCTTGGCATTGGGCGAATTAGCAAACTGGCCGATCGCCTCGACATATTTCTGGGCGATGAAGTAATTGAGCGCCTGCGTGCCCGAAGTCTCGATCGCTTCGGAAACCACGCGCGTGGCCTGCGCCTCGGCCATGGCGGAGCGTTCGCGCGCCTCGGCATCGCGGAAAGCGGCCTCCTTGCGCCCTTCGGCTTCGAGGATCTGGCCCTGCTTCTGCCCCTCAGCCTTGAGGATTTCCGAAGCGCGCGATCCTTCGGCTTCGAGGATCTGCGCACGCTTTTCGCGCTCGGCCTTCATTTGGCGGGCCATGGCATTGGAGATATCGGCGGGCGGGCGGATATCCTTGATCTCGACGCGAACGATCTTGAGGCCCCACGGCGAGGTGGCGTGATCGACAACCGCGAGCAGCCGGCCATTGATATCATCGCGCCGCGACAACGTCTCGTCGAGGTCCATCGAGCCCATCACGGTGCGCAAGTTGGTGGTCGTGAGCTGCATGATCGCCTGATAGAGATTGGACACCTCATAGGCCGCCTTGCCCGCATCGAGCACTTGGAAAAACACCACCGCATCGACCCCGACCATGGCATTATCGCGGGTGATGATCTCCTGCCCCGGGATTTCGAGGACTTGTTCCATCATGTTGATCTTGTGGCCCACGCGGTCCACGAACGGCAGGATGAAATGGAGCCCCGGCTGCGCAGCCAGCGAAAACTTGCCAAGCCGCTCAATGGTATAGACATGGCCCTGGCGCACCACGCGGATGCCGGTGGCAAGATAGATGACCACCAGGCCAACCAGCAGAATGAGCACGGCTTCCATCGATCTTGTCCCTTTGCTGCCGCCAAGAATATCGCTTTGCCGCAGTCTAGCCGATTGCGCCGTGCATCAGTAGTGCGATTTTGCGCGGCGCAAGATGCCGTCAAGGTTCGGGCGGAACCTCCGCATCGAGCCGCGCGAGGCAGCGCTGCGCCTGCACCGGAAGCGTCTCGCCCGGTGCGGCGGCGGCGCGGCGCTGCAATTGGACACTATCGGCGACCAGGAGATCGCGCACGGCTTCGCGCGTCAGCCCCGCCTCATCCATCACGCGCGCGGCGATAATCGCAAAATAGCCTTTGCCGCGCTCTGCCAGCGCGGGGAGCGCGAGCGCGGCGGGGTTGCCGCGCTGCTGCTCGGCCGAGGTCAGGGCGAAGACCGCCGCGCAATGCAGTGCATCGCGCAAATCAGGCGTGAGTGCGCTTGCAGGGTCGCTTGGCGCGGCAAAGGCAGGAGGCGCGAGCACCGCCAAAGGAAACGCGAAAAGGGCAAGGAAGCGCATCGCGCAGCCATAGCCAAGCATGGCCCACCCGTCACCCGTGATCGCGCCTGACACCGTTTGGAGCGTCTCGCGAGCACTTTCCCTTTCACAACCACGGGGCCTTCAACAACCACGGCGCAGCTTGTCACTGATAGTCCCGCACCACTTGTGCCCCGAGCAAGCCAGTCGCATGGCTCACCCGCACGGTCTGCGGCGCTTCGATCTGCCATCGTTTGTAAGTTTCATAGGGTATCAAGTACCGTCCTGCGCCGACCGCGCTGGCTGGATCGCGCGGAGCCAAAGTCGCCCAGTAATAGAGAAGACGGCTTTTGCTCGCATGGGTTGTCTCCAGCCCATGCAAGCGCATCAATGAGGTTTGCACCGGACCCAGCACCATCCCGTTAACGCTTGGGGCAGGACCGACCGTCCAAATAGGCCAGCCCAGCAAGGACGTTACCGCCGACATAACGAGGGCAAACTTGCGAATCTGCGGATCGGGCCAGCGCCTTGCCACGGCCAGATTGACGAGGATCAGCACGGCCAGCGCCGCTGCCAGTCCGCATACGATCAAGCTGGATCCCGCAGCAATCTCGCGCGGGAAGCGGTTGCCAACCAGCAGCAACAGCGCAAAAGTAAGGACGATCGGCAACGCGAACAGGGCAACGGCCCACAAAACAACCAACTGAGCTTTGTCGCCGAGAGCAGCTTTTGCCATCGGCGGATTATCGCGCAAACAGCTTGCCAAAAAGTGAGCGGCAAAAAAAGGGACCGCGAGCAGCCAGGGACTGTTCGCGGTCCGTGAGGTCAGCCGCGCACGCCGGGTGTGTGGCGCGCGCCTGCTGGAGAGTCGAGTATGACGCCGCGGTGTTGCACCGCGCAAGGTCTTCCGCCGCCATTTCGCCTTTCGGCGTCACAAAACGGGTGACTTGTCCGACTTTGCGCGCAAGGCGGGCGCAGACGATCGCGGGGCGCGAGGTGTCGCGCGCCGCCGAGCATTCGCTGCCGGCGCAGACCCAGAGCGTTTCGCCCTCAACCATCTTGACCGGGGCGGCCAGCGGGGCGGCCAGCGTCACGGTGTAAAACGCGCCGGGCGCAGCGGCGCGGACCGGGCTCGCGGTCAGGCCGAAGCTGGCCGCGGTGCCGATCAGCGCCAGCATAGCGGGCAGGAGCGGGCGAAGCGTATCGTTGCGAAGCGTGAACATGGGTGGTCCCCTTAAGTCTGAAATTGGTGTGCGGTCTCACATACGTTTGCGGCGGATGGCGCGATGTGGACCGTCTGGACCGCCGGGATATCCGGGGCTTGCCAGTGCGTTCCTGGAGAGGATGCGTCATTCCGTTGCGAATCACTACCTATCCCAATAGATTTTGAGTTGCAACTAGAAACTTACATTGACGCGCATTTCCCTTTATGGCAGGCAGTGTCATGGACAAACTTCGCGAACCCCTCGCCGATATCGCCCAGTGCGGGCTCCCCTGCGCGCTTGAGGCGATGGGCGAGCGATGGTCGTTCATGATCTTGCGCGCCGCGTTCAATGGCATCTGTCATTTCGAAGAGTTTCTCGATGTGCTGGGCATCGCCCGCAATATCCTGTCGAATCGGCTTTCGCGGCTGGTCGAGGCGAAAATCCTCAAGCGCGAGCATTGCGCCGAAGACCGCCGCCGGATCGAATATCGCCTGACCCCGCAAGGGCATGACCTGCTTCCTGCCATGCTGGCGCTGCGCCAGTGGGGCGAGAAGTGGGTGATGGATACCCCCGCCAATCCGGTACTGTGCGATCAGCGCGACGGCCGCCCGATTGCCCCGATCACCGTGCGCGCGCATGATGACCGGGTGCTGGGCTGGGAAGAATTGACCTGGCGCGATACCGCCGAAGTGGCGCGCGAGGAAGCGCAAGCGGCCGCTGGCCTGGCGGTCCAACTGGTCCGCTGAGGCCTTCCAGACTTTTGCGCGCAGCCCCCCACGATAGCGGGCTTTAGGGATTGACCTGCTAGCGCGCGTGAGGGATTCGTCGCGGACGATGGCCCGCCTGTTTCACATCAGCGATCTGCACTTTGGACTGGAAGACCGCCGCGCGCTCGCCTGGATGGCCGACTGCGTTCGCACCGAGCAACCCGACGCAGTAGTTATCACCGGCGATCTGACGATGCGCGCGCGCCACCACGAATTTGCCGCCGCAGCCCTCTGGATCAAGAGCCTCGGCGTTCCTGTGATCATCGAACCGGGCAACCATGATCTGCCCTATTTCAATCTGCACGAGCGTTTCACCGCGCCCTATCGCCGGTTTCGCGCGTTCGCGGCGCAGTTCGAGCGCCCGTCGAACCTTTCCAGCGCGATGCCCGGGGCGGCGCTCGTGCCGCTGAAAACAACCGCGCGCGCGCAATTGCGGCTCGATTGGTCCAAAGGACGGGTGGGGATGCGGGGCCTTACCGCGACGCTGGCCGCCATCGATGCGCTCCCCAGCGGAACCCGCGCTTTGATCACCTGCCACCACCCGCTGACCGAAGCGGGCACGCATGGCAAGGCATTGACCCAGGGCGGCACCCGGGCGCTGGCGGCATTGGCGCAGCGCGGGGTGCTGGCGGTGCTTTCGGGCCATGTACACGACCCGTTCGATATCCTGCACCCCACGATCCATGGGCCGGTGCGCATGATCGGCGCGGGGACATTGTCCGAGCGCGTGCGGGTCACCCCGCCAAGCTTCAACGCGCTGTCATTCCAGGACGGCGAACTGGGCCTGACCGTGCGCCGGATGGACGCAGCTTAGGCGCGCGCCTTACTTGGCAGCAGGCGCCGAAGCTTCAGCCGCAGGAGCGGCGGCGGCAGCGTCTGCTGCCGGAGCACCGGCGGCCGGCTCTGCAGCAGCGGCAGGCGCGGCTTCGGCCGCAGGAAGCGGCAGATTCGCGCCCTTCGAATTGAGATAAAGGATCACATCGGCGCGCTGCTGTGCGTCGGTAAGCCCGGCGAACGACATCTTGGTGCCGGTCGCGTATTTGGCCGGGCTGGCCAGCCATTCGTCAAGGCTCGCGAAATCCCAGTTGCCGGGTTTGCCCTTGAGCGCCTCGGAATACGCAAAACCGCCGCGCCCCGCTGCTTTGGCAGCGCCGACAATGGCCCACAGATTGGGGCCGATGCCATTCGCGCCGCCCTGATCGACCGAATGGCAGGCCTTGCACTTGGCGAAAGTCGCCTCGCCCTTGGCCACGTCGCCGATGGCCAGACGGTTGGCGATCGGCACGACTTGCGCTGCGGCTTCTCCGCCTGCAGCTTCGACGCCTTCGATCACATAACCCATCTTCTCCGGCCGGTGGTCCTTGTCGGCCTCGAAGTAATGGCTGGAAAGGCTGGACAACCCAAGCGCCATGACCCCGCCGAACAAAGTCCAGCCAGCGATGGTATTGAAATTGTCGTCCATGAAGCACCTCTTAACGAACACGCGCATGCTGCGCCGCGCAAATTTGCGCTCGATTAGTCGGCACCCCGCGCTTGCGCAAGTGCGTATGTCATGACTTATCGGGCACAATGTGCAGCCGCGGGCGGCAAAATGCCGCTTGTCGCCCCGGGGAACGCGGCTTAAGCGCCGCGGCCATGCAAAGTTATCCCGCACCCGCCCAGCGGCTGGTTGAAACCATGGCCGCCGCCGCCGCCACCGACCCCGATCGCGCGGTCGCTTTTCAAGGCGCACCAGGTGCCAATTCCCATCGCGCCGCGCTCGAAGCCTTGCCCGGTTGCCTGCCGCTGCCCTGCTTTTCGTTTGAAGATGCGCTGGAAGCCGTGCGCGAAGGGCGGGCGGGCCGCGCGATCATCCCCATCGAAAATTCGCAGCACGGACGCGTGGCGGATATCCATTTCCTCCTGCCTGAGAGCGAGCTGTCGATCGTGGGCGAGCATTTCCTCGCCATCCATGCCACATTGATGAGCACCGGCACCGGCCCGTTCACCAGCGCCTTCAGCCATCCTCAGGCGCTCGGCCAATCGCGCTTCTATCTGCGCAAGCGGGGCATCGTGCCGATGTCCTATGCCGATACCGCAGGCGCGGCGGCCTATGTGGCAGAATTGGGCGATCCCACGATTGCCGCGCTCGCGCCAACGATCGCTGCTGAGCTTTATGGCCTTAAGGTGATCGAGGAGCATGTCGAAGATGCGCCCGACAACATGACCCGGTTTGTGCTGCTGGCCCGCGCGCCGCTCGACCCGGCGGAGCTGGTCGGCCCGGCGATCACGACATTTGTGTTCGAAGTACGCAATATCCCGGCCGCGCTTTACAAGGCGCTGGGCGGCTTTGCCACCAACGGCGTCAACATGACCAAGCTGGAAAGCTATCAACGCGGCGCAAGCTTTGCAGCGACCGCGTTTTACGCCGACATCGTGGGCGCTCCGGGCGAACCTGCGGTGGACCGCGCGCTCGAAGAACTGGCATACTTCGCCAAGGATTTGCGCCTGCTCGGCACATATCTGCAAACCAGAGCGCGCGGCTGAGGGATCAGCTGACGGATCGGCTGGGGCACCGCCCTTAGGGCCATAGAATCCGCTTGTGGCATAGCGGCGTGCATGCGACCAATCGCGGCGTGACAACCGCAGCGGCACCGGACAGCGTGGAGACAGGAGCGCGCGCTTGGCAGGCCGCGCGCAGCATGCGCGAGATCCAGTTCGCGCCCGCCCTCGATGTGACGACGCCGCCGCCGCAGCCGCCCGAATGGCTGCTCGCCATCATGCGATTTCTGGCCAAGTTGTTCGAGCCGCTGGGCAAATGGCTGGGCCAAGGCTGGAGCGTGATCGAGATCGTGCTGCTCGCCTTGGCCGCATGCGCGGTTCTATGGCTGGCATGGACGCTGCTCTGGCCGCTCTGGCGCGACCGCCGCCGCAAAGCAGCGCCCGCACCGGACTGGGCCCCGGAGCGCGGGGCAGCGCTGGCCTTGCTGGAAGATGCCGACCGGCTCGCCGCCGAAGGGCGCTATGATGAGGCGGCGCGGCTGCTGCTGGAGCGCAGCGTTCACCAGATCGCCAGCGCGCGGCCCCAGTGGCTCACACCATCGAGCACCGCGCGCGAAATCAGCGCGATCCGCGAGATGCCGCTGCCCGCCAAACGGGCCTTTGGCGACATCGCAGCGGCGGTCGAGCGCAGTCTTTATGCGCTGCGCAGCCTTGCCGCCGACGACTGGACGCGCGCGCGCACCGCTTATGCCGAATTTGCGTTGGCCGATCTGAAGGCGGCGCCGTGAATCAGGCGGCGTTTTCGCGCGGAACCGCGCTTGGCATGGTGCTGATCGGCGCGCTTGCGTTTGTCGGCCTGCTATACTGGCTGGGCAACAGCGGCGGCCCGGCGAACAATGGCGGCGGACACGCGGGCGGACGCGGGCTCAATGGCTATGCCGCGCTCGCCGCGATGCTCAGCGCCGATGGACTGGAAGTGCGCCGCGCCCGCAACAAAGCAGGTTTAACCGGCCCGGGCCTGCTGATCCTGACCCCGCCGGCCAACGCGAAGGGCAGCGAGATCGAGGAGATCGTCGCCGCGCACCGCGCCGCCGGACCGACCATGGTGATCGCGCCGAAATGGCAAGCCGTGACCATGGCGAACAATCCCAAGGCCAGGCGGGGCTGGACCAAGATCGTCGGCACCGCCGCGCCCGAATGGCCCGGCTTTCGCGATGACATCCGCGTGGACCTCAGCAATCGGGCGGCGCGCGGCTGGCAAGGCGGCGGAAGCAGCGGACGCTTGCCGCAGGATAGGCAGGTGCTTTCGGGCGAGGGCGCCGGGCTGATCCCGCTGGTCACGAGCGGCGATGGGCGTGTGCTGGCCGCCTATGACGAAGGCAATGGCGAACCGCGCGCGCTCGATGCCTTTGCCGGGGTGCCCCGCCGCCAGCAGCGCAGCGACGATGAAGCGGCGCAGCCGGTCTTCCCGCTGATTTTCGTGTTCGAGCCCGACCTGCTCGACAACTGGGGGCTGGCGGACCGGGCGACCGGGCTGATGGCGCGCAGGCTGGTGCTCGCGGCGGCGGGCGAGGGCGATGAACCCGTGACGTTCGACCTTACCCTCAATGGTCTTGGCGCGGCGCGCAATCTGCTGACACTGGCGTTCGAGCCGCCGTTCGTGGCCGCCACGGCGTGTCTGCTGATGGCGATGCTGGCGATCGGCTGGCGCGCGTTCAACAGGTTTGGCCCCGCTTTTCAGCAAGGCCGCGAAATCGCGCTGGGCAAGACCATGCTGGTGCGCAACAGCGCCGAGCTCATCCGCCGCGCCGGGCGGATGCACCTGATCGCGCGCCCTTACGCGGAAGCGGCGCGCGAACGGCTGGTCATCGCGCTCGGCCTGCCGCGCGGGCGACCGATGGAGGAAACCGACCGGGCCATTGATCTGGCGCAGACCCGGCGCGGGATCACCGCCATGCCATTTTCACAAGCTGCAGCGCGGCTCAGCGCGGCCAAACGCGCGCACGATGTGGTGCGCGGGGCGGCTGATGTGCAACATATCGAAAAGGAACTGATGCAGTGAATCTGGACAATGTGCGCGCGCTCGCCGCTGCGATTCGCGCCGAAGTGGGCAAGGCAGTGGTGGGGCAGGACGATATTGTCGATCACCTGCTGATCGCGCTGTTTGCGGGCGGCCATGTCCTCCTCGAAGGCCCGCCAGGCACCGCCAAGACCTTTCTGGCGCAATGCTTTGCCACCGCGCTGGGGCTCGATTTCGGGCGCATCCAGTTCACGCCCGATCTCATGCCGGGCGATATTCTGGGCTCCAACCTGTTCAATTTTCAGACCAGCCAGTTCACCCTGACGCGCGGACCGATCTTCTGCGAGTTGCTGCTGGCCGATGAGATCAACCGCACCCCGCCCAAGACGCAGGCCGCGCTGCTCGAAGCCATGCAGGAGCGGCGCGTGACATTGGACGGCGAGACCTATCCGCTGTCCGACCGTTTCATGGTCGTGGCGACGCAGAACCCGATCGAGAATCAGGGCGTCTATCCGCTGCCCGAGGCGCAGCTCGACAGATTTTTGTTCAAGCTGCTGGTCGCCTATCCCTCGGCAGACGAAGAAGCGCAGATCGTCCGGCGGTTCGGCAGCGGGCGCGGCACGCCCCGCCCCGCCGAACTGGGGGTGAGCGCCATCACCAGCGCCGACGACATCGCCGCGGCCAATGCGGCAGTGAGCAAGGTCACTTTGGCCGAAACGGTGATCGACTATGTCGTGCGGCTGGTGCGCGCCACGCGCGAGAGCGCCGATCTGGTGGCCGGCGCCAGCCCGCGCGCGGCAGTTTTGCTCGCTGGCGCGGCGCGGGCGCGGGCGGCGCTTGATGGGCGCGATTATGTGGTGCCCGATGATGTGAAAATGCTGGCCACCGCCGTACTGCGCCACCGCATGCTGCTGAGCCCAGTTGCCGAGATCGAAGGGCGGCAGGTGGAGGCGATCGTGGCCGATCTGGTCGAACGCACCGAGGCCCCGCGATGATGCCGGCCCACCTGCTCTTTGCATGAGCTTTCCTGCATTCTATCCCAGCACGCGCGCGGTGATCCTGCTGGCGCTCGCCGCGCCGCTGGCGGTGGTTCTGGCCGCCGCAATGCCGGGCGCGTGGGTGCTTGCCCCGGCGCTGGGCGGCGCGCTGCTGGTGATGGTCGTGCTCGATGCGCTGTTTGCAGGGAGCGCGCTGGATATCCGCGTGATCGCGCCAGCCGATTGCGAAGTCGGCCAACCGCTGAGCTTGACGGTGCTCGCCGATCTGGAACGCGCGCCGCCGGGGGCACGGCCGATGGCCGCGCTGGAGCTCGATCCCCGGCTCGCGGAGGGCGGCCGCCTGCTCTGCCCCTTGCGCGCCGCGCCGGGCGCGCCCCCGGGCGTGTGGAGCGCCGCGATCGAGACCATTCCGAACAGGCGCGGTACCGGCGCGATCGAGCGCGTGTGGTTGCGCTGGCAGGGTCCGCTGGGGCTGGCACATCGCCAGATCGAGCGCGCGGTGAACGCGCAAGTGCGCGTTTGGCCCGATATCACCCCGGTGCGCAGCCCGGGCTTGCAGATTTTCCTGCGCGACGCGCAGTTCGGCATGGTCGCGCGGCGGATCAGGGGCGAGGGCACCGAGTTCGAAGCGCTTGCCGAATACGAGCCGGGGATGGACCGGCG
>NZ_CAMBTS010000087.1 GCF_945870625.1 Novosphingobium sp. Chol11
CGCGAAGTGCGGCGCGCGATATCGCGCCAAGGGCGGATGGATGTCATGCGCGTTGTATAGCCGCCGCGCCGGGCCTGCGCTACCCGTTATAGCTTGCGCGCATAGAGGAATTCGGGGTCGCAGTGATTGCCCACCCAGAATTCGATATCAGCGATCTTGGCAAAGCCGCGGCGCTCGTAAAAACGCTGTGCGTCATGATTTTCGCTGTAAACGGTGAGCTGCACTTCGTCCGCTCCCTCCGCTTGCGCCTGCGCTACGGCCCAGGTCAGCAGTTGCGACCCCATCCCGCCGCCGATCTGGGCCGGATCGGTGTAAAGCTGCTTGAGCTCCAGCGGTTGGTGCGGCTGGCTGAATTCGCGCGGCAGGGTGCTGTCGAGCACCAGCTTGCAAAATGCCGCCAGCGCGCCGCCACGCTCGACCACGGCAATGCGCATGCCGGGATCGGCCAGCTCGCGCGCCAGCGCCGCATCGCTATGCGCTTTTTCCATGAAGGCCGCGAAATCCTCGGGCTTGTAGAGGTGCTCGAATTTCGCGGAAACCGCACGGCGGCCAAGGTCGGCGAGGGCAAGAGCATCGGCAGGGGTGGCAAGGCGCAGAGTCATGGGCTGCGCCTTATCCTCCCCCTCTCCGGTTGCCAACTGCCTGGCGCGGCGGATCAATCCAGCAAGGCAACTTTCGCAGGCCGCGTATAGGGCACGAATTCGCCCAGCCCGACATAGCCGCGAAAGAAGAAATTGGCGCGGTCCAGCAGCCGCACGATATCGACGTTGCACAGCTGCGAGCCGCGAATGTTCGTCACCAGAACCACGTTCTGATCGAGCGATTCCGCCCCGTTGCGCGGCCGCTGGACATAGAGCGTGCGCCCGGCATCATAGACGATCGCGGTTTTGTCGTAGACCCGCGTCGAAGAATAGAACGCAGGGTTGATGCAATTGACCGGCTTGCCCGCCACCCGGCCTTCGAGCGCCTTGGCCAGTTGCTCTTCGCCGGTCAGGCGCGGCTTGGCTGCGGCCGCCAAAGGCGCGCTGAGCGTAGCGGCGGCAAGAACAAATCCAAGCGTGTGCAGGAACTTTGTCATGACCAGAATCCCTTCGATTCGAACCTGAAGCAAAGTTGAGCCATGCAAGCTTAACCCTTGCTGACGATTGGCGCTGGGGGGCGGGGCGGGGCCCGGCCAACCTTCGCGCCTGCTTCCGCTTCGCTCGCGTCAGGCCGTGCCGCCCACCGTCAGGCCGCCCACAAGCAAGGTCGGCTGGCCCACGCCGGCGGGCACGCTCTGCCCGCCCTTGCCGCACACGCCCACGCCTTCATCGAGCGCCATGTCGTTGCCGATGCCGCTCACCCGCGTCAGCACGCTGGGGCCGTCGCCGATCAAGGTCGCGCCCTTTATCGGCGCGCCCAGTTTGCCGTTCTCGATCAGGTAAGCCTCAGTGCACGAAAACACGAACTTGCCGCTGGTGATATCCACCTGGCCCCCGCCAAAGGCCTTGGCGAAAATGCCGTTCTTCACCCGGCTCAGCAATTCGGCCGGATCATCGCTGCCGCTGCGCATGAAAGTATTGGTCATGCGCGGCATCGGCGCATGGGCATAGCTTTCGCGGCGGCCGTTACCGGTGGGGGCCACGCCCATCAGCCGCGCATTGAGCCGGTCGTGGATATAGCCCTTGAGGATGCCATCCTCGATCAGCACGTTTTCCTGGCTGGGCGTGCCCTCGTCATCGATGGTGAGCGAGCCGCGCCGTCCCGGGATCGAGCCATCGTCGATCACGGTAACGCCGGGCGCGGCCACCCGCTCGCCGATCCGGCCGGAAAAGGCGCTGGTGCCCTTGCGGTTGAAATCGCCTTCCAGCCCATGGCCGACCGCCTCGTGCAGCAGCACGCCGGGCCAGCCGGGGCCGAGCAGCACGGTCATCTCGCCAGCAGGCGCGGGCACCGATTCCAGATTGGTCAGCGCCTGCGCCAGCGCCTCGTCGATCGCGCGGTTCCATGTCGCAGGTTCGAACAGATCGTCATAAAGCCGCCGCCCGCCCATTCCGAACGATCCGGTCTCGCGCCGCCCGCCGGATTCGGCCACGATGGAGACATTGAGCCGCACCAGCGGGCGCACGTCATGCGCGACAAAGCCATCGGCGCGCACGATCTCGACCACCGACCAGCTGCCTGCAAGGCTGGCAGAGACTTGCGCCACACGCGGATCGCGCGCCCGCGCCGCCGCGTCGATCGCTTCGAGCAGGCGGACCTTGGCCTCGAACGGCACCGCATCGAGCGGCGAGGCATCTGTATAAAGATGGCGGTTGTTCTGGCGCGGCGGCGGCGCGGCGGCGTTCTTGGCCGGATCTAGCAGCTTCAATGTCTCGCCTGCACTCATGATCGCGGCGGCCGAAATCTCGTTGCCATGGGCAAAGCCGGTCATCTCGCCAGAAACCCCGCGCAGGCCAAACCCGGCGTCGCGCGAATAATCGGCGGTTTTGAGGCGCCCGTCGTCAAAGCCGAAGCTCTCGCTCGCGACGAATTGCAGGAAAAGCTCGCCATCGTCGCACGCGCCAAGCGCCGTTGCGGTCAGCCGCTGGGCATCATCGGGGGTGAGCAATCCGGGGCGATAGAGCAGGGCGCGGGTGTCAGAAGTCTGGTTCATGACACAGGATATAAGAAGCGATTGCCGTTCCCGCTACTTAAGATTGCGTCAGGTCCCGTGGCTTGCTTCTTGATTGGCCGCGATGTCCGCCGGGCCGCCCTTGAGCACAAAGCGGCGGTCGCAATAGCCGCACTCGGCATAGCCGCGCTCGTCGATTTCCAGCCACACGCGAGGATGGCCCAGCGCCGCGCCGCCCTTGATATCCCGGGCGCCATCGCAAGATACGCGCGATGAAGTGGCAAAGGTGGTTTCGGGCGGTGGCATCGTCATGGCATGGCGTTTAGCAGGGCGTGTTCCGGGTTGCCAGTGCTTCACGCACTTGTCCTGATAATATACCCCTGCATCGACAATTCCTTGGGCAGATGCCCATATCCTTCGAGCATCAGGCAATCGTGGCGCAGATCCGGGCTCACCAGTCCGGGAATGTAAAGCTGTTCGATCGCGCCGCCAGCGCCATCGCTGCCCGACAAATACGTGCTCGTTCCGGTTCTTTGGTCCCGGTCGTACACCGGCGCGCTGTTTCCGGCGTAGGCCAGCACCGCCACCTTGAGGCGCGCCTGCAGCACCACCGTCATCTCGTTCCATTCGGGCGGCACACAGGCCAGCAGCCGCATGGCAACCGGCATGGGCAAGCCGCACCTGTCGGCAAAGGCTTCGACCAGCTTGTATTGCTGCCATTCCAGCCACCAGTTTCCGGCCACCGCGATGTGGGGCAGGCCGCTGCCCCCAAGCCGGACCATCCGCGTTCCAGCGGGCAGGGCTTTGCGGCGCGGATTGATGATCCCGCCGTTGGTGATGTGCATCAAAACTTCGCCATTCGGGCTCACGATCGCGGATCGCGGCGATCGCAAATTTGCGCCGCTTGCCTCGAGGCGGGCTTCGGGTTTGTCAAACCATGCCTGATTGATGAAATTCATTGCAAACTTCCCCCTCGTGCCGCTTGGCTTGTCAGGCTCCGCCAGATCGTAACCCAGAATTTCATCTGTGGCATCTCTATAAGTATGGCCTGCAAGTAAGGCTTGCCAATATGGTGCCCGGCGCAGCAGGAAGAATCGCATGGACCAGACCCCCGCCATCAAGATCCGTGACCTCGTCAAGCGCTATGCCCCCGCTGGCAAAGATGCAGGCGCCAAAGCAGATGGGGGCAAGCTCGCGCTGGCCGGGGTCAGCTTCGATGTGCCGCAAGGGCAGATCTTCGGCTTGCTCGGCCCCAATGGCGCAGGCAAATCCACGATCATCAACACGCTGGCCGGGCTTGTCATGAAAACCTCGGGCCAGGTCGAGATCTGGGGCCACGACATCGACCGCGCTGGCCGCAATGCCAAGGCCTCGATCGGTATCGTGCCGCAAGAGGTGGTGTTCGATCCGTTCTTCACGCCCTTCGAAGTGCTCGATATCCAGGCCGGGCTCTACGGCGTGAACAAGGCGGCGCGCCGCACGATGGAGCTGCTCCGCTCGGTCCACCTGGAAGATAAGGCGCATGCCTATGCCCGCTCGCTTTCGGGCGGGATGAAGCGCCGCCTGCTCATTGCAAAGGCGATGGTCCATTCGCCGCCGGTGCTCGTGCTCGATGAACCGACCGCCGGGGTCGATGTCGAACTGCGGCGGTTGCTTTGGGAACTGGTGGCAGAACTTAATGCGCAAGGGATGACCGTCGTGCTCACCACGCATTATCTCGAAGAGGCCGAGCAGCTGTGCGACCGGATCGCGATCATCAATCACGGCCGGCTGATTGCCGACAAGCCGACGCGCGAGATGGTGGATATGACGCGCGAAAAGATCGTCGTGCTCACGCTCGACCGCGCGATTGCCGCCCCGCCGCAGCATCCGATGTTCCTCAAAAGCCAGATCTCGGGCGAAAACGAAGTGCGCATCACCTATAGCAAAGACCGCATGAACGCGGGCGAAGTGCTCGGGCTGGTGCAGGGGCTGGGCTACGGCATCATCGATGTGTCGACCGACGAGGCCGATCTTGAGGATGTCTTCGTCAAGCTGACCAGCGCTGCGCCGGTCGAAGGGTAAGCTTTGCGCTGCCATGGCGCGATTGCCTGCGGGATATGAAACAGGACTTCCGCCTCAATATCGGCCGTGCCCAATTCTTTGCTGCGCCTAGATCTTGGCTGAAGTTCGCTTCCAATGACCGCGCGAGGACAAGCGAACCCGCGCATCGCATTTCTCGCACCTGCCAATATGTCTATCGCCATTAAAGACGAGAGCTCTGGTATTGGGTCGGTGCCGGTCGAATAGGCACAAAATTCGGCGCCACGTCATCAGTCTGATCCAGTTTTAGTCCACTTTGCAGGCGTTAGTAACACCCAGCACTTGCTCGCCGCCATCCGCCTTTTGACGACCACGAGGCGGTGGATTATCAGCCAAAGGTGACATTTTTAAATCGCGGCTTTCCAAAACAGGGCCGTGCGGGCAGAATAATCTTGTGAAGAAAAACAAGACCACCGCGCTCGCTGAATCCGCCGATAAACAGCCAGATGTCATCATCGTTGGATCCGGTGCCGCCGGGCTCACAGCCGCGCTCGTGCTGGCCGAACGCTGCCGAGTGCTGGTCCTTGCCAAAGGCGCGCTCGATGGTGGCTCCACCGCTTGGGCGCAAGGCGGGATCGCCGCCGTGCTCGATGCGGGCGATACCTTCGAGGACCATATCAACGACACGATGATCGCGGGCGGCGGGCTCAATCGCCGCGAGACGGTGGAATTCGTGATTGAAAATGCGCCTGAGGCGATCCAGCGGCTGGCCGATCTCGGCGTGCCGTTCAACTCTGAATCCGGTGCTGCTTCCGGCGTGCTCCATCTCACCCGCGAAGGGGGGCATTCGCACCGGCGCATCGTCCATGTCGATGATGCCACCGGCTGGGCGGTGCAGCAGGCCTTGATCGCCGCAGCCACCGCGCATCCCAATATCACGCTGCGCCCCGATATGGTCGCGGTCGATCTCGTCACCGATCGGCACCGGTTGGAACCGGCAGAGGGCAAGCATGGTGCCGCTCCCGGCGGCCGTCAGGTCTGGGGTGTCTACGCGCTCGATGCACAAACCGGGCGGGTCGAATGCTTCGCGGCGCGCGCCACCATCCTCGCCACCGGCGGGGCAGGGCGCACCTATCTGTTCAGCACCGCCCCGCGCGGCGCCACCGGCGATGGCATCGCCATGGCCTGGCGCGCGGGCTGCCGTGTGTCCAACATGGAATTCATGCAATTCCACCCGACCTGCCTTTATAATCTGGAGGTCAAGAATTTCCTCATCACTGAGGCAGTGCGCGGCGAGGGCGGTCATCTCAAATTGCCCCCGGGCGTCCCCGGCGGCGCCGAGCGCTTCATGCCCCGCTTCGATCCGCGTGAGGAACTCGCGCCGCGTGATGTCGTGGCGCGCGCGATCGATCATGAGATCAAGCGGCTCGGCCTCGATTACGTGCATCTTGATATCAGCCACCGCGATCCCGAATTCATTCGCGGCCATTTTCCCAATATCTACGAGCGGCTGCTCGGCCTTGGCATCGACATGACCAAGGAGCCGATCCCGGTCGTGCCCGCGCAGCATTATACCTGCGGCGGCGTGCTGATCGACATGGCCGGGCGCACCGATCTGGCCGGGCTCTATGCGGTGGGCGAATGCTCGGAAAGTGGGCTGCACGGGGCCAATCGCCTCGCGTCCAATTCGCTGCTCGAATGCTTCGTGTTCGGCGATGCCGCCGCCAACGATATCCTCGCCCGGTGGGACAGCTTCGCCGCGCCGCCGCCTTTGCGCGAATGGGACGCCAGCCGCGTCGCCGATTCCGACGAGGAAGTGGTGATCAAGCAGAACTGGACCGAAATCCGCCGGTTCATGTGGAACTATGTCGGTATCGTGCGCACCAACAAGCGGCTCGAACGCGCGGCGCACCGGATCAAGCTGCTCAAGAACGAGGTCAACGAGTACTACAGCAATTTCCGCCTGACCTCGGACTTGATCGAGCTGCGCAACCTGCTGCAAACCGCCGAACTCATCGTCAAAAGCGCCCGCGCCCGCCGCGAAAGCCGCGGGCTGCATTACAACGAGGATTATCCCCAGACCCAACCCGCCGCGCGCGATACGATCCTGGTCCCGAACTGACCTGATCCTCCCCATTTTCAACAAGTGCAAATGGGGAGGTGTCAGCCTCGCTCATCCTGAGCCTGTCGAAGGAAGGGCTGACAGAGGGGCAACAAGCTGCAAAGTCTGGTTCGCGCAGACCCCGCGGAGAACGCAGAGAGGCGTGCGAGCGCCCCCCGCGCCCGGCGAAGGCCGGGGCCACAGTCCGACCAAGCGCGCCGCCGCCCAAGGTCCTCGCCTTCGCGGGTGTCCGATCAACACCGCGATCAAGGCGCGCCTTTGCTCCGCAATATGGCGAGCTCTGCTGCCGAGGGCACATAGGCAAAGCTGAACGGTGCCCCGCCTTTGTCGGGTGTCAGCGTCAGGCTGAAGCGCGCCGTGGGCAGGATCGTGGCAGAGGGCGCTACGGGAAACTCTCCCTGCCAGCCATCGGCGATAGCAATTCGTCCGAATGTGGGCGGCGGTGCCGACTTGCCGACAGCAGGCGGCCTGCTGCCCGCGACCAGTTCCTTCACCGCCATCGCCGCGCTGCCGCCAGGGGCAAACCGTGCCATCATGGCGGAACACGGCCCCTTGCCGGTATTGCCTATGCCAATATGCACCCTGCCTGGACGCGCGGAGAAGACGGGCGCGGGGCTGCACGCGCTCGCCGCTGCTGGAGGCGGTGGCGGTGGGGCACCGGCGGGGATCGGCAGCGGCACCGCGATGCTATGGCCGCCGAAGCGGACTGTCACTTGCGCCGGGCTGGTGGTGGTATTGACGCCCGGCTGCAACCGGGCGCTGGATCGTGACGGAGTGAAGTTGTCCTCAAAGACCGTCGTTGCGACCGCGCCGGAAGACCGCCCGCCGACCCAGGTTCCGATCGAGGGCGGCGACAGCGTGAAGGTGACTTCGCGATCTTGCGACGGCATCTCCGCATTCAGCGGCATGGCGCTTGACGCGCGCACTTCGATCATGCTGCCGATCGGCTGCAACGTCACCACCGGAGGCGGGGGCGGCTGCAGGATCACCGTTATCGGGTGCAGCGTGCCGCGTTCGCCCATGCGGATGGCAAGGCGGGTGAGCCGCTTTTCACGTGCCACCAGCCGGGTCGGGATCGTCCACACAAGCTGTGCGGTGCCAATGCTGCCCAATATCCATCCGCGCCGCGGCAGGGCCAGTTCCTCCAGTTCGCCGTTGACCCCTCTGGCGGCGAGATCGGAGCGTGCAGTATCCACCAGCTGAACCGGCCAATCGCATTCGCGCCCGACCGCATCGGAGAGGTTGATCGTGATGACCAGCGCGCCGATTGTGGCATGGCCGCCGATCACGGTCGCCTCGTTCGGCGCACTTTGCCAACGCCGCGCTTCGTTCTGGTCGGCCGGCGGGCGCGATGGCGTGACGGTGTAGCTGACGATGCTGGGCATCGGCCGGGGCACCTCACCGTTTGGCAATCGCGCAAGTTCCGACGGACAATTGATACGCTGCGCCATCGCAGGGACCGGGATCGATATCGCGGCAAGGCAAGCAGCCATCGGTAGGTCAAGTCGGATCATCGCCAGTCTCCTCTTCTGGCCAAGATTATCGCCGCATTGAACCCATACTTCTTCGCCCGTTTGGCCTAGCCAGATGGGCTAGTTCCCTCTCCGCACCCCTCATAAATTCCGCCCGATAAAGATCAGCAGCATCGCCCCCAGCACCGAGGCGATGCACCCGGCGCGGTTCACCCCTTCGCCGAACGAGCGCTTCCCGCTCCAACTGGCGGCGAGGCCCGCCACCAGTGCGCCGCCGATGCCGAGCAGGATGGTCCGGCCCAGCCCCATTTCGATCTCGCCGGGATAGAAAAAGCGCGCGGCGAATCCCACGATCAGTCCGCTGAGCACGATGGAAATCAGATTGAACATTGTTGGCCTCCCGACAAATTTGCGGACATCTCCGGGATGGGGTCTGGACAGCCTCCTTGTCCACAAGATCGTCGCGCGACTGAAATAATTTTGCAGCACTTCCAATCAGCACTTGAACTGCCGCTCTGCGCACGCGTCGCTGCACTGCAGCATGGCCGTCATAGCGGTGAAACGAATCACATTTGCGACGAAGCGAATCGGTTAATCCCTGTTTACCCTCTTGCGTCAGATTCGCGTTGGGGCACTATAGATAGTGGTAGGACAAGCCGCCGACCTCTAACCCTAGTTCAACACATCTTCGCGAGGGGCAACCCGCGATGATCGTTGATGCGCCCGAGGAGCAGCTTCGTGTCCTGCCGGACGAGCGGCCGGCAAACGGGGTGGGCGGAAAATTCATTCCCCTTTTGTTCCGGTTCTTGTAGGATTGAGAAGTGCCCGTGAGTCGCGGTTGTTCGTGATCGCCCGGGCAAGCAGGAGAACCGGCTGAAGGCCTGCCGAACTGCCAGAATTGGGGATTTTAGCGTGAATTTCAGGACCGAAGACAGCGCCTTGGCGCAGGATGAGTTGACGTTGGAGGGCGGCCTTGGGGAGGGCGGCCTTGGGGAGGGCGGCCTTGGGGAGGGCGGCCTTGGCGATACTGCCACCGCCCGCCCGGCAATTGAGCAAAAGGCAATGGACATGAGCGCGAAAGACCCCGGCAGCGAGGCGCTTCTGGCGGTGATGGCTAGCACTGCGGCAGCCGTGTCTGCGCCAGAGCCTGTCTCGGATTCCAAGACCGTCAACGCGCGCCGCTTCGCGATCGCCACCGATCCCGCGCGCGACGACCTGCTCACCGTGTTCGGCAAAGACACGCTCGATGATCGCTATCTCCTGCCGGGCGAGACCTATCAGGATCTCTTTGCCCGCGTCGCCGATGCCTATGCCGATGATCAGCCGCACGCGCAGCGGCTCTATGACTACATCTCCAAGCTGTGGTTCATGCCCGCCACGCCTGTCCTGTCCAATGGCGGCACCGGTCGCGGCCTGCCGATTTCGTGCTATCTCAATTCGGTGGACGACAGCCTCGAAGGTATCGTCGGCACCTGGAACGAAAACGTCTGGCTCGCCAGCCGCGGCGGCGGCATCGGCACTTATTGGGGCAAAGTGCGCGGCATCGGCGAGAGCGTCGGCCTCAATGGCAAGACCAGCGGCATCATTCCGTTCGTCCGCGTGATGGACAGCCTCACCCTCGCGATTTCGCAGGGCTCGCTGCGGCGCGGTTCGGCGGCGTGCTATCTCGATGTGGCGCACCCGGAAATCGAGGAGTTCCTCGAAATCCGCAAGCCCTCGGGCGATTTCAACCGCAAGGCGCTCAATCTGCACCACGGCGTGCTGCTCACCGACGAGTTCATGGAAGCGTTGCGCGATGGCGCCGAGTTCCATTTGCGCAGCCCCAAGGATGGTTCGATCCGCGGCACCGTCGATGCGCGCTCGCTGTTCCAGAAGCTGGTCGAAACCCGCCTCGCCACCGGCGAGCCCTACATCGTGTTTTCCGACACGGTGAACCGCACGATGCCTAAGCATCACCGCGATCTGGGGCTCAAGGTTTCGACCTCGAACCTCTGCTCCGAGATCACCCTGCCGACGGGCCGCGACCATCTCGGCAACGATCGCACCGCGGTGTGCTGCCTGTCCTCGCTCAATCTCGAAACCTGGGACGAGTGGCACGGCGACCGCGTGTTCATCGAAGACGTGCTGCGCTTCCTCGATAATGTCCTCCAGGATTATATCGACCGCGCCCCGCCTGAAATGGCGCGCGCCAAGTATTCGGCGATGCGCGAGCGCTCGGTCGGCATGGGGGTGATGGGCTTCCACTCGTTCCTTCAGCTTAAGGGCATCGGCTTCGAAACCGCGATGGCCAAGGCGTGGAACCTCAAGATGTTCCGCCACATCGCGCAGGCCGCCGACGAGGCCAGCCTGATGCTCGCGCAAGAACGCGGGCCTTGCCCCGATGCGGCCGACATGGGCGTGATGCAGCGCTTCTCGTGCAAGATGGCGATTGCGCCCACCGCCTCGATCTCGATCATCTGCGGCGGCACTTCCGCCTGCATCGAGCCGATCCCGGCCAATATCTATACCCACAAGACGCTCTCGGGCAGCTTCGTGGTCAAGAACCCCTATCTCGAAAAGCTGCTGCAGGCGAAATCCAAGGATTCCACCAATGTTTGGAATTCGATCCTCGAACGCGGCGGTTCGGTCCAGCACCTCGATTTCTTGAGCCTGGATGAGAAGGCGATCTACAAGACCAGCTTCGAGATCGACCAGCGCTGGCTGCTCGAATTTGCCGCCGATCGCACCCCGTTCATCGATCAGGCGCAGTCGCTGAATCTTTATATCCCCGCCGATGTCGACAAGTGGGATTTGATGATGCTGCATTTCCAGGCGTGGGAAAAGGGCATCAAGTCGCTCTATTACCTCCGCTCGAAGTCGGTCCAGCGCGCCGGGTTTGCCGGCGGGGTAGAGGCGGACAACACCGCCGCCGCCCCGGTCATGGAGCTCGCCGCCGCCACCGATTACGAGGAATGCCTCGCCTGCCAGTGATGGCGGTTACGGTAAATGCATGAAGGAACTGGCGATGGCATATAGGAACCCGCTCGAAGGGAATGCGGGTTGCTCGCTGTTCGGGGGCGTTCTCGGGGCAGTTTTGCTGGTCGGCTTTCTGGTTGGCTGGCCGCAGTACCGCGTCTATTCCCAGCGACTGGCGGGTGAGGCTGCGCTCGCCGAAGCCCAAAGCTCGCGTCAGGTCGCTATTCTTGAGGCGCGGGCCAAGAAGGAAAGCGCGCTCTCGCTGGCTGAGGCAGAAGTCATCCGCGCCGAGGGTGCGGCAAAGGCTAATCAAATTCTTCAGAACTCGCTGGGCGGACCGGAAGGCTATCTGCGTTATCTTCAAATTCAGGCGCTTGAAGATTCCAAGGCGCAGTTGATCTATGTGCCGACCGAGGCCGGTTTGCCAGTGACCGAAGCCCGGCGTCTGGCACCTGCTCAATGATCCGCGTCAGCGCCAACCGGAACCTTGTGCCGGGGCAGCCGTTATCTGGGGATGCCGCGACAATCCGCGACAATCATCCTGCTTGCGCGCAAAAGCCGATGCTGCTTAGTGTTGCGAGTAATTCGCAACAGCAACAAGGCTTCTCTCATGCGCAAATGGCACCGCTGGCTCTCGGTTTTCTTTTCGGTATTCCTGCTCTGGATCGCGATCACCGGGGTGCTCAGCCAGATTGTTCCGCTGCTGGGCAGCGACGCGCCAGAATCGGCTCAAGCTGCGGCCAAGCCAGCCTTCGCATGCCCGCCGGACTATACCTGCCGCGCCAAGCCAAAGCCTGGCGATCCGCGCGCGCTGGTCGGTCTGTTGCACCATCTGCATTCGGGCGAGACCTTCGGGCCGGTGGGCGTGGTCGTGGCCACGCTGGCGGGGTTTGCCATGATCTTCTTCAGCGGCTCGGGTCTGTGGCTCTACATCCAGGTGTGGCGCAACCGCAAAGCGCGCGACCTCAAGCCCGGCTGGTTCTGGAAATAACCGGGCCCCGCGCCCGCGCCATTGCCCGCCTGCACAGCTAACCAAATTTCCGCCAACCCCCTATCGATCTCGCGTACTTATCAGGAACCAGTCCATGTCTCTTCTCGAAGCCCGCAATTCCTACAAGCCGTTCGAATATCCCTGGGCCTACGAGTTCTGGAAACGCCAGCAGCAGATCCACTGGATGCCCGAGGAAGTGCCTTTGGGCGAGGATTGCCGCGATTGGGCGCAGAAGATCAGCGATCACGAGCGCAATTTGCTTACCCAGATTTTTCGCTTCTTCACCCAGGCCGATATCGAGGTGCAGGATTGCTACCACGACAAATATGGCCGCGTGTTCAAGCCGACCGAGATCAAGATGATGCTCGCCGCCTTCTCCAATATGGAGACGGTGCACATCGCCGCCTATTCGCACTTGCTCGACACCATCGGCATGCCTGAAAGCGAGTACGGCATGTTCCTCGAATACGAGGAAATGCGCGCCAAGCACGATTATCTCCAGCAGTTCGGCGTCGATTCCGATGAAGATATCGCGCGCACCCTCGCCATGTTCGGCGGCTTCACCGAGGGGCTTCAGCTGTTCGCCAGCTTCGCCATGCTGATGAACTTCCCCCGTTTCAACAAGATGAAGGGCATGGGCCAGATCGTCTCGTGGTCGGTGCGCGATGAAAGCCTGCACTGCGAAGGCATCACCAAGCTGTTCCACGCCTTCGTCGCGGAGCGCGGCTGCCTCACCAAAGCGGTTAGAGAAGATATCATCGATTGCTGCCAGAAAACCGTGCGCCTCGAAGACGCGTTCATCGATCTCGCCTTCGAGCAAGGCCCGGTGCACGGCATGAGCCCCAAGGAAATCAAGAAGTACATCCGCTACATCGCCGATTGGCGGCTCGGCCAGCTTGGCTTCCAGCCGATCTACATGATCGAGGAGCACCCGCTCCCCTGGCTCACCCCGCTGCTTAACGGCGTCGAACACGCCAACTTCTTTGAAACCCGCGCCACCGAATACTCCAAAGCCGCCACCCGCGGCGACTGGAACACCGTCTGGTCCAGCTTCGACAGCCGCCGCAACGCCAAAGCCGCCGCCAACGTGGAAGACACGGCAGAGGCAGAGGCCGACATGTTCGCAGCGGCAGGGATCGCGGCGGAGTGAGATAAAGGCGCAAACGCCCGCCCCCAACCCCTCCCGCAAGCGGGAGGGGAGCAGAAAGCACAACCAGTCCCCCTCCCGCCTGCGGGAGGGGTTAGGGGTGGGCAGCCTCCACACACAACTTCCCCTTGACAAAACGAACCATATAGGCTAAATGCCCCCGCAGATCGGGAGCGGGCTTGGCCGGCCTTGCCTTCGCTCTTTCGGCCTTTGCCCTCACCGGGAAAGGCTGATGCGACCGGTGCGGGCTGCGGGTTCAAGGTGGGGCGGTTTCCCCAAGTCCTTGATCAGGCGACTTACC
>NZ_CAMBTS010000088.1 GCF_945870625.1 Novosphingobium sp. Chol11
CTGCCCGCCGTCGCCAGCACGCTGGCCAGCGGCGAGGCGGCATAGCTTTGCGTCACCAACGGCACGCCCGGCTTGGCAATGCTCGCCTTCTCAAACGCGATCCGCGCCAGCGGTTCCTCGGGCGTGCCCGCTTCGGGGGCCAGCAGGAACGCCTCGTGGTCGATACCCAGCGTAGCAATCCCGCACACCGCAGGCGCGGTCAGCACATTGGTCGCATCGAGCCGCCCGCCCAGCCCGGTCTCGATCACGCAGACATCGGCGGGAACGAGGTGAAAGGCGAGGAAGGTCGCGACCGTCGTCACCTCGAAAAAGCTCGGATCGAGGCCAGCGCCCGCATCCAGCGCTTCCTCCAGCAGCGCGGCAAGAAAATCATCCTCGATCAGCTTGCCCGCAATGCGGATACGCTCGTTGTAGCGCACCAGATGCGGCTTGGTCGCTGCGTGCACGATGAGCCCCTGCGCCTCCAGCATCGCGCGCAAATATGCGCAGGTTGAGCCCTTGCCGTTGGTCCCCGCGATATGCAGCACCGGGGGCAGGGCATCCTGCGGATTGCCCAACCGCTCAAGCAGTTCACGCACTGTCTCAAGCCCATAGCGGCCTTGCGGCAAGGTGAGCGCGCCCAGCCGGTCAAGCTGCGCCTGCACGCCGGGATGGTCGGAAATGGCGAAGTCACGCAACTGAGTACCCCTCCGTCATCCCTGCGGGCTGCCACTTCCCCGAGCAAGCTCGGGAAGGAACTCGCTCTTCCCTGGATCCTCCCCGAGCTTGCTAGGGGAGGGGGACCGCCGCCACGGGCGGTGGTGGAGGGGCTATGCCGCCTTGGCCGCCATCAGATAGCTGATCACCTGCGCCAGCGTGGCCTTTAGCCCGTGGCGCGGCACTACCATATCGACCATGCCGTGCTCATAAAGATACTCGGCGCGCTGGAAGCCGGGGGGCAGTTTTTCGCGGATCGTGTCCTGGATCACGCGCTGCCCGGCAAAGCCGATCAGCGCGCCCGGCTCGGCAATCTGCACGTCACCCAGCATAGCATAGCTGGCGGTCACGCCGCCGGTGGTCGGATCGGTCAGCACGACGATGTAAGGCAGCCCCGCCGCATGCAGGCGGCTGATCGCCACGGTGGTGCGCGGCATCTGCATCAGGCTCAAAATGCCCTCCTGCATGCGCGCGCCGCCCGCCGCCGTCACCATCACGAATGGGCAGGTTTCCTCGATTGCGCGGGCGCAGGCGGCGATGAAGGCATCGCCTACCGCCATGCCCATCGATCCGCCCATGAAGCCGAAATCCTGCACACCGAGCACGGCCTTCTGGCCATTGATCTGCCCGAAAGCGGCGGTCAGCGCGTCGGCATGCGGATTGGCCAGCTTGGCCGCTTTCAGCCGATCAACATAGCGCTTGCTGTCGCGAAACTTGAGCGGGTCCTCTTTCACCTTGGGCGCTTCGAGCAGCTCGAAACCCGGATCGAGCAGCTGCTCCATCCGCTCATCGGTGCCGATCCGGCCATGATGTTCGCAGCGCGGACAGACCGAGAGGTTGTCCTCGTATTCCTTGATGAACAGCATTTCCTTGCACCCGGGGCACTTGATCCAGAGGTTGTCCGGGGTATCGCGCTTGGTCGTGAAGGTCAGCGAATTTCGGACGCGGGTGAGCCAGCTCATGCGAGTTCCTTTCGTGCGGAATGGACGGCCCCAGCAAGTGCTGTGGCAAGTTCGCGCACTGGCCCGGCGGCATCGTCGCCGTGCTGCGCAATCAGGTCGATAAACGCCGAACCGACCACTACGCCGTCGGCGACGCGCGCGATGGGGCCAGCTTGTTCGGGGGTGCGCACGCCAAAGCCGACCGCGACCGGGATCTGCGCGGTCTGCTTGATCCGCGTCACGGCCTCTTCGATCGAGGCGAGGGCGGCGGATTGCTTGCCGGTGATCCCCGCGACCGAGACGTAATAAAGAAAGCCCGACGAGCCATCGAGCACGGCGGGCAGCCGCGCGACATCGGTAGTCGGCGTTGCCAGCCGGATCAGCGAAATGCCCTTTTCGCGCAAATAGGGCCCAAGCTCGCCATCTTCCTCAGGCGGAATATCGACGCAGATCACCCCGTCCACGCCCGCATCTGCGCACTGATCGGCAAACCACTGCGGTCCGCGCGTGATCATCGGATTGGCATAGCCCATCAGCACCAGCGGCACCTCGGGATGCCGCACGCGGAACTCGGCGGCGAGCTTGAAGATCGTGGAAGTCGTGATCCCCGCCGCCAGCGCGCGCAAATTGGCCTTCTGAATCGCCGGGCCATCGGCCATCGGATCGGTGAACGGCATGCCCAGCTCGATCACATCCGCGCCGCCTTCGACGAGCGCATCGAGGATCGCGGGGGTAGGACCGTCACCGGCAGTGACGAAGCAGACGAGGGCAGGGTGGCCCTTGGCGAAGGCGGATTGAAGGCGTGTCATTTGGGAAGTCTCATCCCGGCAAATAAGAAAAACAAGGCCAGCGCGCAAAACGCATAACCGGCGGCGTTGAGAATGTTTTCAGTCGTGGACCACGGCACCATTCCGGGTTGGTCCATGGCGCTCCAGCTCCCCCAAGCCAGCATCGTCGAGATGACGCCGGCCAGAAGCAACCTGTCGCGCCGTCCCATTAAGCCCTCTCCCCTTCAGGGGAGAGGGTTGGGAGAGGGGGGCTCACAGGCTCACCCCCAAATGCTCCGCCACCGCGAAGATGTCCTTGTCGCCGCGCCCGCAGAGGTTTGCGATGATGATCGCGTCCTTGTCCATGGTCGGTGCGACTTTTTGCAGCGCGGCGATGGCGTGCGCGGGTTCCAGCGCGGGGATGATGCCTTCGGTGCGGCAGAGCAGCTGGAAACCGGCGAGCGCTTCGGTATCCGTCACAGAGGTATAATCCACCCGGCCATTTTCCTTGAGCCAGGCGTGTTCCGGCCCGATGCCGGGATAATCGAGGCCCGCCGAGATCGAATGGCCTTCCAGAATCTGGCCATCCTCGTCCTGCAGCAGATAAGTCTTGTTGCCGTGGAGGATGCCCGGGCGGCCACCCGCCAGGCTGGCGGCGTGCAGCTTGTCGAGCCCGTGGCCGGCCGCCTCGACGCCCAGCATCTTGACCGTGGGATCATCAAGGAACGGATGGAACAGGCCGATCGAATTGCTGCCCCCACCGATCGAGGCGACCAGCAGATCGGGCAGGCGGCCGGTGCGGCTGAGCAATTGCGCGCGCGCCTCGCGGCCGATCACGCTTTGAAAATCGCGCACCAGCTCGGGATAGGGATGCGGGCCGGCAGCCGTGCCGATGATGTAGAACGTGTCGTGCACGTTCGCCACCCAATCGCGCAGCGCCTCGTTCATCGCATCTTTCAGCGTCGCGGCACCAGCGGTGACTGGAACCACTTCGGCGCCCAAGAGCTTCATGCGGAACACGTTGGGGGCTTGGCGCGCCACGTCGGTTGCGCCCATGAAGATCACGCAAGGCAGGCCGAAGCGCGCGCAGACCGTGGCGGTGGCGACGCCGTGCTGGCCCGCACCGGTCTCGGCGATGATCCGTGTTTTGCCCATGCGGATGGCAAGCAGGATCTGGCCGACACAATTGTTGATCTTGTGCGCGCCGGTATGGTTGAGTTCGTCGCGTTTGAGCCAGATTTGCGCGCCCCCAAGCTCCTCGGTCAGGCGCGGCGCGAAGTAGAGCGGGCTGGGGCGCCCGACGTAATGTTCGAGCAGATCGTCGAATTCGGCTTGAAACGACGGATCGGTCTTGGCCTTGCGGTATTCCGCCTCAAGATCGAGGATCAGCGGCATCAGCGTTTCGGCGACATAGCGCCCGCCGAACTGGCCGAAATGGCCGCTTTCATTAGGCTGGTTGCGGAAGCTGTTCGGGGTCTTGATAGTCATCCCCTGCGATTGGCAGAGGGCCGCGCAATTGTCCAGATTGTGTGCCCCCAGATTGTGTGCCCGATGATGCTGCGCTTCAAGCGCCGCGCGCGGCCTTGCAGAACGCAGCGATCATGCCCGCATCCTTGATCCCAGGCGCGCTCTCCACGCCCGATGACACATCTACCAGCGGCGCGCCGCTCACCCGCACTGCCTCGGCCACGTTGTCCGGGCCGAGGCCGCCGGCGAGGCCCCACGCAATCGCGCCGCGAAAGCCGGTGACGAGGCTCCAGTCAAACGCCAGCCCCAGCCCGCCCGGAATGGTGCTGCCCTTGGGCGGCTTGGCATCGAACAGAACCAGATCGGCCGCGCCCGTATAGCTGTCCGCGCGGCTCACATCGTCGCGTGATGAGACCGCCAACGCTTTCCACACCGGCACCTCGAACGCGGCGCGCAACGTGGCGGCGCGCGCCGGGTCTTCGCTGCCATGAAGCTGGATCGCATCGAGCCCTGCCGCCAGCACCGCTTCGCCGATCGCGGCATCGCTGGCATCGACGAACAGGCCCACCCGTTTGGTGCGCCCCGCCGCCCGCGCACCCAGCGCCGCCGCATCAGCTAGCTTGAGATGGCGCGGCGAGGGCGGGAAGAACACGAAGCCGACATACTCGGCGCGCGCGGCGATGGCGGCATCGAGCGCGGCGGGATCGGTCAGGCCGCAGATCTTGATTTCGGGCGCATGCATGGCTGCGGCGGATAGGCGGACGGAAAGTCTCCGTCAAACATCGGCGTCAAATGCCGGCGCAACCGGCGCCGGGTTTGCAGGGTCGGATGTTCGTGGCGGCTGGCGAATTGCTGTCGCCGTTCGAGCAATTTTAACCGCCGGGCGTTATGCGGGTCTGGTTATTCAGGGTGCGACCAAATGGATCGGGGGGCCATTCAAGATGGGGAAAGTTCGCTTTGCAGGGCGCGCGGCGCTGATCGCTGCTGCGCTCTTGCTTGCGGCCTGCAGCAGCCCTGATGATTATCCGATTGGCCTGCGCGAGGCCTATAGCCGTTTGAATGCGGTCAATATCCCGCCTGCGGGTGACGGCGTGTTTTTCCGGCTGGAGACCACTGTCAGCGGCAATTCAGCCGATGAAGTGACGTGGACGGCGCGCGGTCCCCATGCCGTCTATGCCTGCAGGATCGGCCTTGAAAAGATCGATGACGGGCGGACCCATGTGCTTGTCGATTGCGATGGCGGATCGCCCAGCAGCGGGGCGGCGGCCGGTATGACGCACAATCTTATTCGCAACCGGGTCATCGAAATGGTCGATGCGACCCTGACTGGCCGAAAATTCAACCCGAAGCTGGCGAACGGCGTGACCGCGGCGCGATGGCCGGGTGACGGGGTTGGCGGCAGCTATGCCAGTGCGGCCGATCCTGCGAACGGGATGGATGCAGACATGCGCAAGGTAGTCCGCGAAGCCGAAGCAAGCGAGCGGGAGCGTGAGCGCGACCTGCTGCCCGAGCGCGCCGAGCCGGAGCAGAGCATCAACTCGCAAGATGAGCCGTCCGCTCTGTGATTCTTGGCGGGCACCGTTTGCGCTGCCCTCAGCCGATCGCCCGCTCCAGCACGACCATCGCAAAATCGACCGGATAGGGCACCGGAAAAGGCCGCCGCTCGCCCGTGTCGCGGTAGCCGCGCCGCTCGTAGTAGCGGATCAGCTCGGGCCGCAATTCGATCACGGTCATTTCCATCATCGCCGCGCCGAAATCGCGCGCGGCAATCTGCTCGATGCGGGCGATCAGGTCGCGGCCCAGCCCGGCGGCCTGCAACGTCGGCTCGACACAGAGCATTCCGAGATAGGCGCGCCCGCCGCCCAGATCGGTGGCCGTCACCGTGCCGATCAGCGCGCCGGCTTGCTCCGCGACCAGCACGCGCTTGTCGGCCGCCACGATCAAGCCTGCGACTTCGGGGTCCGAGGTGCGCTCGTCATCGAGCAGGTCGGCCTCGTTGGTCCAGCCCTGCCGGGCGCTATCGCCGCGATAGGCCCGCTCAATCAGCCCGCGCAGCGGGGGCGCGTCGGCGGGGCGGGCAAGGCGAAATTCCGGCGACATATTGCAATCTCAGAGCGTGGCTTCGATGGCCCGGGCGGCAGCGACGGGATCGGCGGCGCGGGTGATCGGGCGGCCGATGACGAGCACGCTGGCACCCAGATCGCGCGCCTCGCGCGGGGTCACCATCCGTTTTTGATCGCCCGGCGCAGACTGGCTGTGGCCGGCGGGCAGGCGCAGACCCGGCACCACGAAGTACCCGCTTCGCCAGCGCTTGTGCACCAGCCCCACTTCGTGGCCCGAGCAAACCACACCGTCGAGCCCCGCTTCCTGCGCCAGATCGGCGAGACGCAGCACCTGGTCCATAGCTCCGCCCGGCACGCCGACCGCCGTCAGATCGTCGTTATCAAGGCTGGTCAGCACGGTGACCGCAACCACCTTGCAATGCTCGCCTGCCGCCGCCTTGGCATCCTCGAGCATTGCCCGCCCGCCCGCGCCGTGAACGGTCACGATCGCCGGTTCGAGCACGTGGATCGCCTGCATCGCGGCGGCGACGGTGTTGGGGATATCGTGGAGCTTCAGATCGAGGAAGATCGGCAGCCCGATCTTGGCGATTTCGTGCACCCCGTGGTGGCCGTGGGCGCAGAAGAATTCGAGGCCGAGTTTCAGCCCGCCGATATGGCCGCGAAGCTTTGTGGCCAGCGCGATGGCGGCATCGAGGCGGGGCAGATCGAGCGCAAGATAGATCGGATTGGTCACTGGGCCTCGTGGGTTTTGTGGGCGGCGGCATCGAGCTGGCTGGAGGACAGCGCGGCGGTGGGCGCGGCCAGCGCGGCTTCGAGCGTGGCGATGCGGCGGCTCATTCGCCAGCGGGTGGCGCGGTAGATCAGCCAGGTGGGCAGCATGCCGAGCAGATAGGCCCCGATCACCAGCGCGGGCAGCTTGGCATCGACCACCAGCCCGTCCCAGATATGAACCTCCACCGGCCGCCAGTTGCCCACGCTGAACGCGGCGAGCACGGCGACCACCAGCAACCAGAATATCGAGCGCAGCAGCTTCATATCGCGTGGCCTCCTGCTCTTAAGGGGCTGATGCTAGGGCAGATCGGCGCAAATGGCGAGTCCTTGCCGGTCAGCCGCCGAAGACCCGCGCAAAAATCGTGTCGACGGCCTTGAAATGGTAGTCGAGGTTGAACAGCTCCTCCAGTTGCGCTGGCGAGAGAGCGGCGCTCACTTCGCTATCGGCTTTGAGCAGATCGAGCAGGCTCAGCGCGCCGTCGCTTTCCCATACTTTCATCGCCGAGCGTTGCACCAGCCGGTAGCTATCGTCGCGGGTCAGGCCCGCTTGGGTCAGCGCCAGCAACACCCGCTGCGAATGGACCAGGCCGCCCATCCGATCCAGATTGCGCTGCATCCGCTCCGGGTACACCAGCAGCTTTTCGATCACCCCGGTGAGGCGGCCCAGCGCGAAATCGAGCGTGATCGTGGCGTCCGGGCCGATATAGCGCTCGACCGAGGAGTGCGAGATATCGCGCTCGTGCCAAAGCGCCACGTTTTCCAGCGCCGGGATGACGGCGGCGCGGACCATCCGGGCAAGGCCGGTGAGGTTCTCGGTCAGCACCGGGTTGCGCTTGTGCGGCATGGCGGACGAGCCCTTCTGCCCCGGCGAAAAGTATTCCTCCGCCTCCAGCACTTCGGTGCGCTGCAAGTGGCGCACTTCGGTGGCGAGGCGTTCGATGCTGCTGGCGATCACGCCGAGCACCGCGAAGAACATCGCATGGCGGTCCCGCGGGATGACCTGGGTCGAAACTGGCTCGACCGCCAGCCCCATTTTGGCCGCGACATAGTTCTCCACCGCCGGATCGATATTGGCAAATGTGCCCACCGCGCCCGAAATGGCGCAGGTGGCGATCTCGGCCCGCGCCATCACCAGCCGGGCGCGGCAGCGGGTGAACTCGGCATAGGCCGAGGCGAGCTTGACCCCGAAGGTGGTCGGCTCGGCATGAATGCCGTGGCTGCGGCCGATGGTCGGCGTGTACTTGTGCTCCAGCGCGCGGCCCTTCAACGCCGCCAAGAGCGCATCGAGATCAGCGAGCAACAGGTCCGCCGCCTGCGCCAGCTGGACCGAGAGCGTGGTGTCGAGCACGTCCGAACTGGTCATGCCCTGATGCATGAAGCGTGCCTGCGGCCCGACCTGCTGCGCCACCCAATCGAGAAACGCGATCACATCATGCTTGGTCACCGCCTCGATCGCATCGATCGCCGCGACATCGATCACCGGCTCGCCTGCCCACCAGTCCCACAGCGCGGTAGCGGCGTTCATCGGCACGACGCCCAGCTCGGCCAGCTTCTGCGTGGCATGCGCCTCGATCTCGAACCAGATGCGATAGCGCGCCTGCGGCTCCCAGATCGCGGTCATGGCGGGGCGGGCATAACGGGGGACCATGGCGTAACTCCGGCGGCAACAATGCCCGAGAGCCGCTAGGGGGAGGGGGTCGGATTGGCAAGAGGGAGGGGGCTAAGTTGACACAGTTGACACAGTCCTGAGAGCGTAAACGGAGGGGCCTGTCTGTCCTTTCCTCGTCACCCTGAACTCGTTTCAGGGTCCATCGAGCCGCCCGCGCGGTGTGTGCAGGAGAGGGGCTTTGGCTGCAGCGTGAGCCCAATCCGTCAGGCTTCGGTGCGGGCTGACGGATGGACCCTGAAACGAGTTCAGGGTGACGAAGGAGGTGAGGTTTCGGCTTACTCTTCCGGGCGGTTGTTCGGGCTTTTTGGCGGGTTTGCGGGAGGTTTGCGGGAAATCGCAGCATGGGTTTGGCGTAACCCGGATCGGGATGTGTAGGAAAATGGTTTGTTGTGGGGAGGGGGGCCTCATTCTCCTTTTCCGTCACCCTGAACTTGGTTCAGGGTCCATCGTGCCGCACGAGCTGTGCGCGCCGGAACGGACGTTTGGCTGCCGTGAAATGCCAATCCTGCAGGCTCCGGTGCAGGCTGAGGGATGGACCCTGAAACGAGTTCAGGGTGACGAAACCTCCATTCGTCCTGCCCTTTCCCCGGTCGGAGGAGGCGGGGTGGGGTGATCGGCGCTTGCCGGGAAGGCGGTTCGCCTCAGGCTCCGCCGAAGCGGGGCTTCTGGTATTCGGGGCGGAGCCAGCGGATGGTGCCAGCCGCTTCCTCGGCGGCGCGGGCTGCGTTGAGCGCGACGAGGCGGGTGACGACTTCGGCGGGGGGCAGATCGGCGGGCCAGCCATAAGCGGCGGCGACGGCGGCATCGAGTTGTTCGTGCAGGCGGTTCACGATCCCGGCGCGCGCCTTGGCCGCGCGCTCGATTTCGAGCAGGTCTTTGAGCGCCCCGGCGCGCTGGCGATCGCGCAAGTTATAGATTTCGGTCATCGTCAGCCCCGGCACTTCGGCGAGCGCTTCCTTGCGGGTTTTGTCCAGTTCTTCGGCCAGATCGGCGATCACGGCGCGCTGGGCCGGGGTGGCATCGGGGAAGGGGAAAGGGTCGAATGTCTGGGTTTTAAAGTACCGATGGCCTTGCTCAAAAGTGGCGACGCCCATCAATCCGCAATTTGCTGCTGTCCATTGATAGTGAATATCTGAAGACACTACCCCAAGTGTAAAAGCGCTATCATCGGCAATGACGACCACGCCATCGTCACAAAGTATCTCTGCGGGGAGAAACTGGAACAGGCGATGCTTGGCCGTGTCCACAGTACCGACATATCGTGGCAATCCTGCCAGAGCGGGACGCATTTCGGGCCGGGGCTTTCCCATAAGCCACCAACTTTCAAGATACGCGCGCGCATCTGCGGTGCCCGATTTAGCCACCTGCTCTTCACGGGCAATCTTCACAGTCCGCAACAGATGTTCGGCTACTTCTGGAAAGCGTTGCCGGACGAACTTTCCATCCTGTCCGAACAAATCGATGACGAACTTGTCCTTTACCTCCTGCGGATTGCGCCCGTTGATATCCTTGCCATTGCGATAGGGCCGGATGAATGTTTCAAGGCCCTCTCGCCTGCCAAGGCCAAGGTATTCGGCCTCCTTACGCGTAATCGAGAAGCCCTTGCCATGAAGCTTTACCCCATCGTGGCAGATGCCTGTAGAGGCCAGCAGCCTGACGGCCTTTGTCACATCGGTGCCAGTCGTAAGGTCTGCATTTATCCTGCCAAGCACCGGCAGGTGATAGTCAACCTCGGGTTTATCCGTGTCGAGCTTGGCTTCGCGACTGGTAGTGACGAACCGGCCAAAATGCGCTCCGCGCGCTGCGACCGTCATCGCGATGCGCACAGCCGCCGTGCCGTCTGGTTTCTTCTTTCCCGCCTTGCGAGCAGCGCCCTTGACCCGAGGCTCCGCCTTAGGCGGCTTGATCCATGGGTGATCGGGGATGGCGAGGATGAGGGAGAGGGTGCCTTCGTGCTCGGCAGGCTCCCCTCCCCCTTGGGGAGGGGTTGGGGGCGGGGGTTGTGGGCTTTCTGGAGAGGGCGGAGACCCCTCCCCTAACCCCTCCCCATATGGGGAGGGGGATTTTGCAGGTTGTTCCTCCCCTGAAGGGGAGGGGGATTTGGCGAGGTAGTGTTCGATGACGCGGCGGCTGAAGGTTTGGGTGATGCTGTTGGTGGTGACGAAGCCGAAGCGGATGAGCGGGCTGCGGTCTGCCACTAAGGTATGCGCGGCGCGGTCCCACCAGTGCATCACGAAATCGGCGCTTTTGGGAACGCGCGGATTGGCCTTCCACAGCGCCTCGGCATAATCATTGCCCAATTCCTCGCGCAAGTCCTGCCCGCCAATAAACGGCGGGTTGCCGACGATGAAATCCGCCTCGGGCCAAGCGGGGATCATCGGGTGGTCGGTGTCCGCCTCGCCGGTCGGCTTGTGGCGCAGCACGGCATCATATCCGGCATGACCGCCGAAATTGATGTTGCCGAACTGCTTGAGCACCGGATCGGGCGCGGCTTCTGGATCGTTCTGCATCCGCCAGCGCAGCCAGCCGATCCACAGCACGAGTTCGGCAATCACGGCGGCGCGGGGGTTCAGCTCCAGCCCGAGGAACTGCTGCGGGCCGACCTCAGGGCTGGCGGTGCCGCCAAGCTGGCGGATCACTTCGATCACATCGCCTTCCAGCCGCATCAGGTTTTCCATGGCGACATAGAGGAAATTGCCGGTGCCGCAGGCGGGATCGAGAATGCGCAAGGCGGCGATGCGGCGGTGAAAGGCTTGGCACGCCGCCAGAGCGATGGGCGCTTGATCGGCGGGGTGGAGAATGGCGTCCCACTCGGTATCGAAACATCCATGATCGTGGCCTGCACCAGCCGCTCGACATATGGGCGCGGGGTGTAATGCGCGCCGAGCTTGGCGCGCTCGCTGGACGTGAGCGCCTGTTCGAGCAGCGTGCCGAAGATGGCGGGTTCGACCTTGGTCCAATCGGCCTTGGCCGCTTCGAGCAATTCCCCGCGATCTGAATTCGAGAGATTGTAGGTTTGGGCAGTGGCGAACAGCCCGCCATTGAAATAGCGCACATCGCCGCCAATGGCCGAGGCATAGCGCTCGCCGCCCGCGCGCCCCATCACGCTCCACAGCTGGCGCAGTTCGGGCTGGAAGGCGGCTTCGTTCTCCACCGCTTTTTCAAGGAACGCGGTGAAGCTTTTGGGCGGAAGCAGCCCCACATCTTCGGCAAACATGCAGAACACGATGCGCATGAGGAAGAGCGCGGTTTCTTCGATCGCAAGGCTGCGCTCGCTGTCGCTGGCCTGCGTGGTGCGGATGCGCTGCGTTTCTTCCAGCCATTTGGAGACATCGGCCAATCGGCGGGCGACGCTGCGCGACACATCGGCAGAGCGGGCGCGCGGATCGATGCTGTCGGGCTTGGTCCAGACCGCGCGGAACAGCGCCTGCACTTCGGCTTCGGCAAAGCGGTGCAGCTCGAACCGGTAGGAATGCTGATCGGGAAAGTGACCATAGCCGCGCCCGCTGCCCGACCAATCGAAATAGAGTTCGAACGAGCGGCCAACATCGCAGACGATCAGGAATGGCGGCCACGGGTGATTGCCGGGCAGGTTTACCGCATAGCGTTTGGCCTGTGCCAAGGCATCGCGCATGAACTTGTCGTACCGCGCGCCGGAGGGCGAGGCGGGGGCGGTTTCGGCGATATCGAACAGCTGGGCCTGGCTGCGGTTTGCCTCGGGCAGCCGGGATTGCTTGGCTTCGAGGATGAAGCAGCCGCGCTTGTAGAGATCGATCGCGCCGGTATTGCCGCCTGCGCCGCCGCCGGGGACAGGGCCTTCGAACTGATAGCTGCCGAGCACGCCGCTCTCGGCAGGCTCTGGCACCGGCAGATCGAGCGCGCCACACAGATCATTGATGAACTGGGCATAGTTGGCGCGTTCAGCCCCGCCTTTGACCCCCAGCCACTTGGCGATGAACGCGGCTACTTCCATCCGATGCCAAAGCTCCCCATGGCGGGAGGACTAGCGCAGGCGCAGGAGCAGGCCAAGGGCGGACTGGGTTTCGCGCGGCATGGGCCATCCATATTCAGGATTATCAGTTGATTTGAGGCCACAAGCTGGCACGATAGGCTGATGATGAAGCGATTTTCCCTCGTTCTGTTGATCACCGCATCCTTTGCCTCTTCGGCGGCAGCGCAGGACCGCACGGCCGGTCTGCTGCGCGATCTGGTCGATGCGGCGGGGCCGCCGGGGTTCGAGGAGCCAGTGCGCAAGATCATGGTGGAGCGGATGAAGCCGCTGGCCGATGAGCTGCGCTATGACGGACTCGGCTCGGTGATCGCGCGGCAGGGCAGCAGCGGGCCGCGGATCATGCTGGATGCGCATATGGACGAGCTGGGCGGGGTGGTGCGCCGCGCGACGCCCGATGGGTTCCTCACCATGCAGATGCTGGGCGGCTGGCTGGATCAGGCGATTGCCGGGCAGCGATGGATCATTCTGGGCAGCAAAGGCCCGGTGCATGCGGTCACCTCGATCCGCGATATTCACCTCTCGCCAGCCGACGAGCGCGGCGTGCTGATCAAGCGTGATGCGGTGTTCCTCGATGTGGGGGCGAAGGATGCCGCGGGGGTGGCCGCGCTGGGCCTCGCGCCCGGCGATCCGGTGGTGCCCGACAGCCCGTTCCTCGATTTGAACGGCACCGGCAATTATGCGGGCAAGGCGTGGGACGACCGCGTGGGCTGCGCCGTGCTGCTGCTGGCGATGGAGCGGCTGAAGGCGAGCGGCCATCCCAACCAGGTGTTTTTCACCGCCACCGTGCAGGAGGAAATCGGCCTGCGCGGCGCGCGTGCCTCCACCGCGATCATCAAGCCCGATATCGGCATCGCCATCGAAGGCGGGGTGACCGGCGATTCGGGCGGCGCGAGGGTGGAGGAAAGCCAGGTGAAGCTGGGCGGCGGGCCTGGGCTGTTCCTCTATGACAGCAGCGCGCTGCCGAACCGGAAGCTGGTGGCGCTGGTGAAGGAGACCGCGAGCGCCGCTAAGCTGCCGCTCCAGCTCGATCTGGTGCAGGGATACGGCGATGATTCCGCCGAGATGCAAACCGTGGGCGGCGGTGCGCCGACGGTCAATCTGGTGGTCCCGGCGCGCTATACCCATGTGCACACCGGGATCATCAACCGGCGCGATTTCGATCAGACGGTCGATCTGGTGGTGGCGCTGATCA
>NZ_CAMBTS010000089.1 GCF_945870625.1 Novosphingobium sp. Chol11
TCCACCGTGCCGCGCACATCCAGCGCCGCCGAACCCGCGCGGGCCCGCACCAGGGTGTCGAACGCGAGCTGCGCAGCAGCGGCTGTCGACGTGCGCAGATCGGCGGCCTGGCCCGTCAACCGCCCGCTCAGCGCGCCGCCGGTGAGCGACACGCCATACCGCAAATCGAGCGCGGCGAGTCGGCCCTGCGGCGCGTTGATCGGGCCGCTGCGCAGATCGCCGCTCGCGCGGACGTCGCGCAGCTTCCGGTCGAGCGTCGCATCGAGCGTTATCGCCGCGGGCGCTGCTTCGATCCCGCCATCGCAGCGCAGCGCGGCCATGCGCAGCGGCCCGGCGAAGCGCGGCTGCTCCTGATCGACGGTCAGCTTGCCAAACGCGGTGGTGCGCGCCGCCGTGCACGAGCCAAGCTTGAGCGCAGGCGCGACTACGGCCAGCGATCCGGCAAATCCACCGCGCAGCGGCCCATCGCCGTCCAGCTTGATCCCGAGCCGTCCGAAATCGCTTTCCACCAACGCGCGGCCATCGGTCAGCGTGATGTTATAATCGGGCAAGCGCGGCGGCGGATTGCCCGGCGCGGGCACGAACAGCACCGAGTCGAGCGCGCCGAAGCTTAGTTTGCCGCCGAAGTATGTTCCGTAAAGCCTTGGCCTGACGAGCTTAATTCTTCCGGCCCTTGGCAAGCCTTGGGTATAGTCCACGCTTACTTCGGCGCGCTCGATGGTGAGATCGGGCCGGGCCGGATCGCCGACCACCACATCGCGCAGCACCTGCACGCCAGGGCCAATGGAAACAATCGTATAGCGCACCGGCAGCGCCAGCGAACTCAGCTGGCGATCAATGATGCCCCGCGCCAGATCGACCCGCGCCAGCCAGAGGCCGGCCCCGATGACGATCAGCGTGCCCCCGGCCAGCAACCACGGCCTGCGCCAACGGCGCGGCCGGGCGGCGCGGGCAGGTTCGCCCGCGCCGGCCAGCGGCGGCGGCATGAGCGTTTCTTCCGCCAAATCAGTGTTGTCCGCCATCAATCCCCTTCTTGCGCAGCCGTGCGGCTTAGGCAATGCAAAGCGCTCATGTCGTGGGGGCCGCTTTGGCAAAGCCCGCGCCGGGCAAACCATGACCGATGAACCCAAACTGTTTCCTGAACGCCCCGCCGCGCGGCGGGGCGAGAATCGTCTGCGCGAGGCAGGGCTCGATCCTTCCGGCCACCGCGCGCGGCTGCGCAAGCGTCTGCTCGAAGGCGGCGATGATGCGCTGGCCGATCATGAGATGATCGAATATCTGCTGATGACCGCGATCCCCCGGCAGGATGTGAAGCCGCTGGCGCGCATGCTGCTCCAGCGCTTTGGCTCGCTGGCGGGCGTGTTCAATGCCGATCCGCGCGCGCTGATGGCAACGCCGGGGATCAAGGAAACCGCCGCCGCCGCGATCCGCATCGCCGCCATCGCCTCGCGCCGCCTTGCCCGCTCGGTGATGCAGGAATTGCCCGTGCTATCGAGCTGGTCCGCGCTGCTCGATTATCTGCACATCGACATGGCGCATCTCACGCATGAGCGGGTGCGCGTGCTTTATTTGAACACGCAGAACCGGCTGATCCTAGATGACAAGGTCGCCGACGGCGATATCGACGAAGCCGCGATCCATCCGCGCAAGGTGATCCACAAGGCGATGGATATCGGCGCCGCCGCGTTGATCCTCGTCCACAATCACCCCTCCGGCAGCCCCGAACCCAGCCGCGCCGATATCCAGATAACGCAGAAGATCATGGAAGCGGGGCGGCTGCTCGGCGTCGCGGTGCACGATCATGTGATCATCGGGCGCGAGGGCCATATCTCGCTGAAGGCCAAGGGGCTGATCTAGCTCACGGCGCGGGCAGTTCGCGCAGCACCTTGGCCGCATTGCCCTCCACCGCATAGTCCCTGATGAAAGTCGGGCGTTCGATCCGGCCATCGGGCAGATGCAAGCGGCTCGCAGGCCCGATCCCGGTCACGCGAATGCGCGATACGATCAGTGGTCCGGGGCTCGGGGCAATCCTCAACGTTTCGCCGTCGACCAGCCAGGCGCCGCCATCGGGCGCGGCGGCATAGACCTGCGCGGTGCCATCGGGCTCCACCGTCATCGCCGCATTTTCATCGATGCCAAGGCCGAGCAGCGCCCGCGCGCCCGGCGCTTGCATGCTCTGCGCTTTGGCGACGAAGGCAAACAGCCGCCCCAGCCTATCCCGCTCCTTGAAATGGCTGTCGGTGATCACCCCGCGCAGCGCGGCAAGATGGAGGAAATCGCGCTCGATCGTGGTGTGCGGGCCAAACGGATCGGAGAGCGCCTCGGCGCTGGTGATGCTGCCATCGTCCATCGCGCCGTAGAGATACTCGCCCAGCACCGCGAGGCCCGCGCTGGTGCCGCCCAGCGGCTTGCCCGCCGCGACATGCGCGTCGATGATCGCGGCGATCGGCGTGCCGCCCCAGCGCCGGACATAGCGGGCCTGATCCCCGCCCGAGAGGAAGATGCCATCGGCCGCGCGCAGCGCCGCCAGCACTCTGGCATCATAGGCGGCACTGCGGTCTTCGATCACGAACGTCTCGGCCGAGCGGATGCCGCCAATCTCGCGCATGAATTCCTTGCCGATTTCGCCCTTTTGCGAGGCGCGCAGGATCACGATGTGGCCATGTCCGGCCTTGGCAAAGAACCAGCGCAGCGCATCCTGACTGCGATCCCCGCCGCCCATCAGCAGCAAGCCGCCCTCGACTTTGGCAGGAGCCGGGCCCCTGAGCGTCCCCTCGACATAGTGGCGATAACCGCGCGCAGCGACCGCAGTCGGCTGCGCGGCGAGCAGCACCGCTAGGGCCGCCGCAAAAGCACGGTTGAAAGGCATGAAAGACAGCACCTGTTCCTCCCTGATGAAGCAACATGATGGTCTGCCTCGCGCCCGAAGGAAACCGGGTTCCGCAGCACCGCCAAAACAAATGCGGAGGCAAGGCAGGATCCCCCGCCTCGCCCCCGACATCAGCAACCCAGCACGATCAGAAGTTTACCGTCGCGTCGATGCCATAGGTGCGCGGTGCGTTGTAGTTGGCATAGTCACCCAGCGTCGGGAAGTTGGCGGCGCTGCGGCGATAGATGTAGGCCGTATCGAACAGATTGCGCGCCCATCCAGCCACCGTCAGTTTCTGGCCGCCTGCGCCCATCGGAATGTCCGCAAGACTGATGCGGGCGTTGGCGATGAAGCTCTTCTCGGTCAACACCGGCTCGTTGTCGAAGCTATAGACCGGGTCTGCGTAGTTGCCGTCGAAGTGGAAGCGCAGTTCGGTCGACCCGCTGCCGATCGGCAGGCTGTAGTCGATCGTGCCGGTGAGCGCATTGGCAGGGGTATAGACGATGAACACCTCCTGAAACACCGGAATACCATCGGCGTTCAGCGCTTCCTGCACGGTGTTTTGGGCCGGAGGCACGCGCGTATACGTGTACGCATACGAGAGCCCGAGCGACAGACGATCGACCGGCTTGACTGTCAGCTCCGCCTCGATCCCGCGGATCTTGGTGATGCCGGCCGCATTCACCGTTTCCAGCGTGTTGCGGATGGTGCCGTTCTGCTGCGGAATGTAGAAATTGAAGTCCACCTGGCTGTCCTTGCGGTCCATGATGTAACCGGCAACGTTGAGGCGGACCTTGCGGTCGAGGAATTTGGACTTGATGCCCACTTCATAGGATTGCACCGACTCCGGGCCGAATGCGCGGTAGTTCAACGAGCGCGAGCTAGCGCCGCCTGCGCGGTAGCCTGTGGCGTACTTCGCATAGACGTTGACATCCGAGGTCACGTCGAAGGCCAGCACCGCCAGCGGATCGAAGCGGTTGTTGGTCTGCTCGAAGGTGAAGTTGGTCGCCGCGCCGTTCACCGTGAACAGCGTGCCGTTCTTCTTGTCGCGGGTATAGCGGCCGCCCAGCGTGATGTGCAGCGGCTCGATCGGGCTTTACGTTGCCTGGCCGTAAACCGCATAGCTCTTGGCATAAGCGCGCGAGGCGCGGGCGATCGGAGCAAGCAGATACGTGCTTGGATCGATGATCGTGAAGCCGCTCAGGTCCGCGTTCCACCGATTGGTGTTTGGCGTGCGCGCCGCATCGTTGGCGCTTTCGTTGAAGTAGTAGAGGCCCAACACATAGTCGATCGCAGCAATCGAGCCAACCGCCTGAAGCTCCTGGCTGAACTGGCGCTGGCCGAGGTTGGACAGGCTATACCGGCTGAACGCGGTATTGGCCCGGGCAACCGGCGTGCGGTGCGCGCCGCCCGAGTTGTCCCACTGCTCATCGCTGACCGTGCGCCAGGCGGTGATCGAGCGCAGCTCAAGCCCGGGGGACACCTTGTATTTGATCGTCGAGGTGAAGCCTTGCGTCTTGTCGATCGACGGCTGCTGCGGCACGCCGATATCGGCAACTTTCGAGCGGACGAAGCCATAGTTGACGATGGCCGGCAGGTTCACGAGGCCAGCGGGGCTGACAGTGACCAGATCGCTATAGAACGGGGTATTCTCGTCGCGGCTCTTGTCGAACGAGAGGTTCACGCTGAGCCCGTCAATCGGCTTCCACAGCGCTGACACCCGGCCACCATAGCGGTGGTACTGGTTAAATCCGGCCTGCCCGGGGAGCGGATTGGCAGTTGTCGGGCCTTGATGCTGGATCACGCCATCAAGCTTCACCGCGATGTTGGCAAACGAGGGCAGATCAAGGTGCAGCGCGCCGTTGTAGGAACCGTAGTTGCCGAAACCGGCGGTCACGCCGCCGCCGAATTCGCCGGTGGGGAGCTTGGTCACAATCGACAGCGCACCGCCTTCGGTGTTGCGGCCGAACAGCGTGCCCTGCGGACCCTTGAGCACTTCGATCCGGGCGACGTCAAACAGGCTGGCGTTGAGGCCATGCTGGCGGCCGAGGTAAACGCCGTCGATGTAAACGCCCACGCCCTGCTCGCGCGCTGGCTGGTTGGCATCGCCCGGCACAATGCCGCGAATGCCGATGGTGAGCGCCGATTGGCGGGATTCGAAGGTGGCGACGCGCAGCGACGGCACTGCGCCATCGGCCAGATCGATCAGGCTCTGAACGCGGCGCTGCTTGAGCGCTTCGCTGCTCAGCACCGAGATCGAGATCGGGGTTTTCTGAAGATTGGTCTCGCGCTTGGTCGCAGTGACCACGATCTCCTGTAACCCTTCGGTTTCAGGCGCGGGAGCTTCACTGTCGGCAGCAACCGCTTCAACGGGAGCTGCCTGCGGCGCAGCCAGCGCCGGGCCGGCGAAAAGCGCAACAGCGCAAGCCCCGGCCAGAAGGCCGGCGCGGGAATGTTTCTGCGAAATCATGGGTACCTCGTGGGCTTGGTTTGGTTCCAGAGGCATGTGCCCCGGGACAAATGTGTCACTAGAACCTCAATAAAACGCTTTTATGTCACACTCCTGCAAAACTGCTTTAGAAAGGCACGAGAAGGCCTGAAACTGCGATGAAGTAATATCTAGGGAAATTACTTATGTTTATTATAGAATTGTTTTTGCTGAATTTTTCTTATCAATAACAAAACATGTCAAATTATTACATTCTGACTATCGAAAGATAGTAAGTAGCATCCAGTAAGCTCATTCACGCCTGCTTCAGCCGGATCTGTGGCAGTTCAATCCGCAAGTGTTGCCCTTTGGCGACATATCGGAATCAACGTCCGGTGTAGGCGTTCAAACCATAAATCCGCCCGGCAGAAATTTGTTCCGAACAAACCCTCAGCATCGCACAAAGTCCTTGCGCCGGGCCGGTCATCGTTGCGCCTCGCCAGCCAGTCGCGAGGCCAACGTGTTGGCCTCCTTGTTGGCTCGCGCAAAGGTTGATAACGCCCGGCGCGGGATCACTCGTGCGCACAGCACACGCGAGGAAGCGGACATGACAAGCATCGGGATTGTGGGCACCGGCAGCGCGCTCAAGGATTTTCTCAGCATCCTGCCCGCCGAAATCGTTGTTGCCGGGCTTGGCGATAACAATCCCGCCCGCCACGGCCAACAGGTCGAAGGGCACCAGGTTATGGCGGTAAGCGATCTCGCCGCGCTTGCGCCCGATTGCATGGTCATCACCGCGCGCGCGGTCGATCCCATCCGGACGCAGCTGGAAAGTCTCGGCGTTTCGCCAGACTGCATCCATGCCTATTATCCCAGCTACAGCGAAGCCCTTGGCGCCGCGGTCAATGCCGATATCGCAGCGCTCAACCAGAAGCTGGGCTTGCGGCTGGCCGCAGCCGGGGTCGCGACCATGTATCTGTGGCCAGAAGCGCCCGGGTTGCCGCAATCCGGCGCGGGCGAGGACTTTGTCCGCCGCCATGCCTTCAGGCTGGCCGCAGAACGCATCAACGCGCAAAACATACCCGGCGCGATCGGGGAGCTTGGGGTCTATCAGGGCGAGCAAGCCGCCTTGCTTAACCGCTTGTTTCCCGGCCGCCGCCTGCATCTGTTCGATACGTTTGAAGGCTTTGCCGAAAAGGATCTGGCAGCGGAGAGCAAATCTCAGTTCTCAGGGGCCGCCCTCGGCGATTTTCAGGATACCAGCGTCGAGCTGGTGTTGTCGCGCTTGGCCGACAGGTCACAAGTTCTCGTGCACAAGGGATTTTTTCCAGACAGCACGCAAGGCGTTGAAGACGATTTCGCTTTCGTCAGCCTCGACGTCGATCTTTATGATCCCACCGCCGCTGGTCTCGCTTGGTTCTATGCCCGTCTCAACAAGGGCGGCTGCATCTTCGTTCACGATTACAACAACCGTCGTTACATGGGCGTGCGCCGCGCGGTTGAGGAGTTCATCGCCGCCACAGGTGCCGCTGCCTTGCCGTTGCCCGATCACGCCGGATCGATTGTCATCTTAAGATAGATTAAGATAGGTTAGCCCGGCACGCGCTTCTGCCCGGTGGTCTGGCTTGCCGCACTTCGGCGCACCCATTAGACCGCAACGCGATGCTCTACGAAATCGCCAAATTCATCCACATCACCGGCGTTGTAATGCTGCTCGGCAATGTGACCGCCACCGCTATCTGGAAGTTCTTCGCCGATCGCAGCCGCAATCCGGTGGTGATCGCGTTTGCTCAGCATCTGGTCACGCTTACGGACATCAGCCTGACCCTGTGGGGCATCATCCTCATCGTGGGCGGCGGCTACGGCGCGTTGCTTGCGGCGCATATCTCTCCGTTTGAAGGCACATGGCTGGTCTATAGCCAGATATGCTTTGTCGCTTCCGGCGTGATCTGGCTCTTCGTGCTGCTGCCGCTGCAAATCCGCCAGGCCCGCATGGCCCGGACATTCAAAGATGGCGGCCTGATCCCGGAGCGGTATTACCGCGATTGCCGTCTCTGGATGATCTGGGGGTTCATCTCGTTTGCGCCGTTGATCGTGGCCACCTGGCTGATGAGCGCCAAGCCCGGGTGACAATCGATCGCAACTGGCATAGCGCCGCCAATCCGCGACCGGCTGTTCTCTGCGCAGGCCAACCTGAGAGAATTGGGCCCGGCACCGACATCAGGACTGTGGATAACTCGCTCGGAGTGTAGGCCTGATCGCGGCGAAGTCAGCCGGAATGGCCCGGTTAAAGCCGATCGGCCGGACCAACCTGCCGTCGCGGCACCGGCCACTTGCCGCGAAACCATCAGCCAAAAAGCCAGCTTCAGCGCGGAAAAACAGCGCCGCGAGGCAAATCCTTCCCCCGATCCGGAAACGTCCCGGCCAAGCACGCAGCTGCGGCGGATTGCCCGCGCCGCGCGATAGCCAGAAAATATTACATCCGTTGTAATCTATAGCGGTCTCGGATAAGCTTTGTCACATAACAGCACAACGGGCCTGAACCGCCATGTATAGGATCAGCCTGCTGCACAGAATTTTCGCATTTCTTTGAGTAGCTTAAGTCAAAAATTGAGCAACGGCCGGACGCACCAAGCAGCGGCCTTAAAACAACGGGAACGCAGGATGACCAATGAATTTACGGGCAGAACCCCGCACTTGACTGCAGCACACATTTCGGACCTCGATGGCTCGAAGATCATGCGCGGCCTGCTGATCGGGCTTGCCATCAGCATCGCATTCTGGAGCACGCTCGCCTTTTTTCTGCTCTGATGCTGCCTGCCGCGCTGCGCGCTTGAACGTCCGAGTACGGCGCTCATTACGCCAAGGCTAGGATACAAGCACGAAGTCGCGGGTCAGTCAGCGACAGATACCGCAAGATCGCTCGATTGGTTCGGGGTTTGCAGGTTCGTCTGGGCGTTAGCCCACAAGACCGAAGAACCGCAAGATCATGAACCACAGCGCGCTTGAGGCGAGAATCGGAAAGCCAAGGCTGAACCAGCCGGGATAGCGCTCCGGGGCCGGAAGATCGGCAAAGGCAACCGACACGGACAATTCCGATTGCAAACGATGCACCGGCGAGGCCACGAAAGCATCATCTTCGGCTGCAAGCCGCGCGGAAGCGCGCCCATCAAAGGGCAATTCGGCGGATTGGCCCGGCAGGGGAAACCTCTCGGGCTGTGATTGGGCTAGCTGCATCGTGAACCTCCTCCGCTGGTGTAGAACCCGGAGGTTAACGACCCACTAAGGTAATCTGAGCAGAGTTGCGCAGAGCCAGACAGAACAGCGGCGCGCAGGCTCGCCATTCAGACCCGATTTATGCGCGCGCCGCCGACCTGAGCGCTTCGCCATCGATCGGATAACCCGCGTCGCTCGGGATCGCCAGCCACTGCTGGCCATCGCGGGTCTCGATCCGCGGGGTCACGGTAACAATGGGGGTGGCCAGGGCATGCGCGCGGGCGGCGGCAAAATCCTCAAACTGCGCGAGTCGTTCCAGATTGCGCCGCGTCGGGAAGATCACCTTGATCGATCCGTCATTGGCCAGCCGCAGCGCCTCTGCGGCGCTGGCCCAGAACAGATGCCGGTTTTCGGTCGCATCGACCACCACATCGACCGCGCCCGTACCCAGATCGGCCAGATAGAACCGCGTGTCGAACACCCGCATGTTGCGGTGCTGCGGAAGCCACCGGGCAAACGGCACCAAGGCCTCTAGATCGAGCGTCCATTCGAAGGCGGCGAGCACGTCGGCCAGACGCCCGGTTTCGAGCAGCAGTGCCCGGGCCTGCGCCGCGCGCGCCGCATCGACTGCGCCGGTCATGCCGATGGCGAGGCCGGTTTCCTCCAGCGTCTCGCGAATCGCGGCGATGCGCGAAGCGACATCATCATGCTCAAGATCACCGGCCACAGCCTGCGCCAGGTCATAATCGGCCGGGTCGATTTTTCCTCCCGGAAAGACCGTCGCTCCGCCGGCAAAGGCCATACTACCCGAACGCTCGACCAGCAGCAGCTGCGCCGGCCCGCCCCCCGCATCGCGGCGAAACACCACCACTGTGGCCGCAGGGGTAGCAGGCGGGGCGTCATCGTGCGCGCCCTGATCTTCCAAGTTTTCCATTAGCCATCCATGCAACGGCGGCAAGAACTTGCCAAGGGGTGCTGGCGCGCATTGCCGGTTGTGTCGGTAAACCTTACAAGCGTTCGCGAATGAGTATGACCAATCCGTGCAAAATCGGCTGAATTGCGTGGTTATTGGAATTTGGCACGAGTTGTGCTGATAGATTTGTGTCCCGAAGATGTTTTCTTAGAGGCGGAACTGGTCCCCGGTCTCCCGGTTCCGCCTCCCCGGACTTTCCCGCACATCCGCCCAAAGAACTTTATGCCGCACAGCACAAAGCTCGGTGCGAATTGGCTTATCCAGCGCGCGCGACCTCGGCATCGGCAAGCATCTGCTCCAGCTCACCTGCCTGAAACATCTCGATCATGATGTCGGAGCCGCCAACGAATTCGCCCTTGACGTAAAGCTGCGGAATTGTCGGCCAATCCGAAAAAGCCTTGATGCCCTGACGGATTTCGGAGTCCTGCAAAACGTCGACCGAGGCAAAGGCCACGCCCAGATGCTCGAGGATCGAAACCGCCTTGCTCGAAAAGCCGCACTGCGGAAACAGCGGCGTGCCCTTCATAAACAAGACGACGTCATTGCCTTCGACGATTTCGGTGATGCGTGCAGTGGTTGACATAGTGGCTTGCTCTCTTTCGTCATGGCCACATGGCCAAGGTCCTACAAAGCGTTCAGGTGGGAACCGAAGTTGTCAGTTGCAAGGCATGGAGCACGCCGCCCATCCGCTCGCCCAGCGCGGCATAGACCGCCTTGTGCCGCGCCACGCGCGATTGCCCGACGAATGAAGGCGAGACCACATGCGCCGCATAATGATCGCCGTCCCCGGCCAGATCGGTGATCGTCACTTGCGCGTCAGGTAGCGCAGCGCGGATCAGCGCCTCGATCTCGGCGGCTGCCATCGCCATCAGGCGCCGCCCATCAACTGCGCTCGCGCTTCCAATCCCTTGGCCTCCAGCGCGGCGCGGATTTCGGCGTCGTCGATCTCGATCCCGGCGGAGATCAGATCGCCGAGCAGCTTGCGGACGACATCCTCATCGCCCGCTTCTTCAAATTCGGCTTGCACGACCGATGTGGCATAGGCCTCGGTCTCCGCTGCATCGAGCCCCATCCGCTCGGCCGCCCAATGCCCCAGCAACTTGTTGCGCCGCGCCTGAACCCGGAACATCGTTTCTTCGTCGTGGGCAAACTTCGCTTCTTCGGCGCGCTCGCGATCTTCGAACATGGTCATGACTGGGTTCCCGTTAACTCTTGCCGGATCAGCGATAGTCAGGCCGGGGCCGCGCCGCAAGAGAGCAGCGCCAAGTTTTGGCCAACTCAGGCCAGACCAAATTCAAGGTGCGAGCTTCAATCCGGTCCACCGCGCGAGGAATGCAAGCACATCAGCGCCAATCGCGATGATCTTGTCCACCCCCCTGCCCGATCCATGGCCTGCGCCGCGCTCCATCCGCAGCAGATGGGGCTTGTCGCCGATGCGCGCGCGCTGCAGCGCCGCAACGTACTTGAAACTGTGCGCGGGCACCACGCGGTCGTCGGTATCGGCAGTCGTCACCAGGATCGCAGGATAGGCCGCTCCCTCGCGGATGTTGTGATAAGGCGAATAGGCGCGCAGCACCCGCCAATCCGCCTCGCGCGCAGGATCGCCGTAGTCGTTGGTCCAGAACCGCCCTTGCGTGAAACGATCAAAGCGCAGCATGTCCATGACACCGACATCGGGATTCGCCGCGGCAAACAGATCGGGGCGCTGGTTCACCACCGCGCCCACCAGCAGCCCGCCGTTCGAGCTGCCTTGCGCTGCCAGACCAGCTTTGGCCGCGATCCCCTCGGCGATCAGAAATTCGCCCGCCGCGATGAAATCGTCAAAGCTGTTCTGCTTGTTGGCAAGCCGCCCCGCATCATGCCAAGCGGGGCCAAATTCGCCGCCGCCGCGAATGCTGGCCAGCGCGAACACGCCGCCTGCCTGAACCCACGCCATGCGCACCGCCGAATAGCCCGGGGTCAGCGAAACATCGAAGCCGCCATAGCCATAGAGCAAGGCTGGGGCCGGCGCCTTGGCATCGGCCAAAGCGCGCGACCGCATGATATAGAGCGGAATTCTCGTGCCATCTTTCGATGGAAAGCTGCGCTGTTCGACCACGAAATCCTCTGGAGTGAACGCCAGCTGCGGCACCGCGAACGGGCTGACCGCGCCGCTGCGCAAATCGAGACGGTAAATCGCCGGTGGCTGGTTGAAGCTGGAGTACTGATAGAAGGTCTCCGGATCACCCGGTGTCCCGCCGAACCCGCTGGCCGCGCCAATGCCTTTGATCGTGATGGCCCGCCCTGGACGTCCGCTCAGGCTGGTCAGCATCGCAAAGCTGGAGCCATCGCGCAGATAGGACAGAACCAGCCGGTCTCCCACCACCCGACCGCCGTCCAGCGTCACATCGCGCTCAGCCACGACATCACGCCAGCGCGGCGTTCTGCCCATGTCGAGCCGGACCAGCTTGTAATGCGGGGCCTGCCGATTGGTGATGAACCACAAGCGATTGCCGATGCCGTCGACGAATTTCCAGTCATCGGTGATCTGGTCGATCAGCGTGATGATCGGCCAGACACCCGGCCGCCGCGCCTTCAGATCGATCAGGCGCACCGCGCGCCGCGCGCCGGTGCTCTCTTCGCTGGTGATCACGCCCCATCGCCCGTCGGACGCCACCGCCACGCGGTGGCTGCGGCCGGGCTGATCGGGCGCGGCATAGACCAGCTCATCGGCCGATTGCGGCGTGCCGACCCGGTGAAACCACACTGCCTTGTTGTAGACCGGCGCTTGAAAGGCCGCGCCCGCCGCTGGCTGGGGAAAGCGGGTATAGAGGAAGCCTTCGTCACTGACCCAGCCGATTTGCGTCTCATTGGCCCAATCGAGCCGATCGGTGAGCACCGTGCCGGTCCCAACATCGACTACGCGGATCGTGCGCCAATCGCTTCCGGCCACCTGCTGACTGAACGCCAGCCAGCGCCCACTGCGCGAAGGCACCCAGGCATCGAGCGCGATCGTGCCGTCCGCCGACCATGTGTTCGGATCGAGCAGCGTGCGCGCCGGGCCGCTCAGCGTTTCGCGGACATAGAGCGCGAACTGGTTTTGCAGGCCGCTGTTGCGCAAGTAAAAATAGCGCCGCCCGGCTTTGCGCGGCAGACTGAACCGCTCGTACCGCAGCAGCGCGCCGATCCGCGACGCCATTGCCGCGCGGCCGGGAAGCTGCGCCAGATAGTCGGCGCTGATCGCATTTTGCTGCGCCGCCCAGCGCGCGACATCCGGATCGGCACGGACATCGCCTTCGAGCCAGCGGAACGGATCAGCGAGCTCCTCACCGAAAACCCGCTCTACTACAGTCCCACGCGGCGTTTCCGGATAGGGCGGCGCGGCCTCCTGCGCCAGCGCCCCGCCCGCCCAGCACAGCCATGCGCTGGCTGCGAGGGCGGCGGCACCATGAAAACGGGCGGCTACCTTGCGGTGCCGCCCGTTTGCTGAAACCTTCACCTTGTCCACGGATTATGCCGCGTCCAGATCATCCTCATCACCGGTGAAGACCGGACCCGAATCGAGCCCCTTGGCCGAAGTATCGCGGTCGACCAGCTCGATCACCGCCATCGGCGCAGCATCCGAAGCGCGGTAACCGGCCTTGATGATCCGCGCATAACCGCCATCGCGGCCAGCATAGCGCACCGCCAGGGTGTCGAACAGCTTGGTCAGCTGTACTTCGTCGAGCATGCGCGCGTGGGCGAGACGGCGATTTGAGAGGCCGCCCTTCTTGCCCAGCGTGATCAACTTCTCAACATACGGGCGCAGTTCGCGTGCCTTGGGCAGAGTTGTGGTGATCTGCTCATGCTTGATCAGCGCGGCAGCCATGTTGCGCAGCATCGCAATGCGGTGCGATGAAGTGCGGCCCAGCTTGCGCTGGCCCAGTTTGTGACGCATGTTCTTAACTCCGTTCGTTAAGGGCCCGTATCAGGTAGCCCAGACCAGGCGGTGGGGTGTGCCGCCGAAACTTCCCCAATTGATTGAAACCAGCCGTTTAGCCCAGCAGTTCCTGCTCAAGCTTCTTGGCCATTTCCTCGATGTTTTCCGGCGGC
>NZ_CAMBTS010000090.1 GCF_945870625.1 Novosphingobium sp. Chol11
TTCGCCGCTGACTTCAAAAAGCAAGAGGCTGCTTCGCTCCGCATAGCCGGAGGCTACGCTACGCAGCCCCTTGCTTCACCCGCGCTCTCGCGCAACAACGATCCCGAGGCTCTAGTCGCAACTGGATGACGGTTGGGGGTCACGTCACCGGTCAAGCACCGAACCGAGCTCGGCTGGTGCCGCAAAACTGGGTGCAACTTCCGCAAAAATGACGATGTTGATATGGATCGTGCGCAGCGCCTGCCATTCGGCAAGACGATCAAAAAGTTTCGGTCGCCCTTGCTGGAACATGGCAATCAACACATTGGTATCAAGTATCACACCTCGGGCCCGTCCCCGCGGATCCAGCGCTGGTACTCAAGGCCATCCATCCCGTCGAACGGGTCTTGAAGCTTGAACTCGGCGCGCACCTCGTTCAGCCGGTTCAGTCAGTCCGCCTTCTTCTTCTCGATGGATGTACGGTCGTCTGACCGCAGGATGCGGGCGTTCCCTTCGGCATCCAGCTCGAATTCCACAGCCTGCCCCGGCGCAAGGCCGAGCGCATCACGAATGTCCTTGGGTACGGTGACTTGGCCTTTGGAGGTCATGTTAGACTGGTAATACATAAAATAGGTAATACCAAGCTCACCCAAAAACGTCAAACGGTTGGATTGGTGCCAGTCGGCGCCAAAGCGACCATTATGGTCACAAACGGAACTTCAATCTTTTGGATGAAACAGCAGGCCATTGAACAGGAGAATGGACGATCGCATCCACCCGCAGCGCTGCAGTCTCATTATCAATGCGGACACCAAGGTAGTCGCCCTCTTTTGGAAGTGCGACAAACTCCCATCGTCCAAGTTCTTTCGCCGGCTCTCGAAGCTCGAGAGTGGCGATAACCATTACCACCACTTCGCCGGACGCGCCGTAAACCCGGCGCGCGCTTCGATCGCCAGCCCAGCGTTGAGCACCCCCTGCTCGTCGAACGGACGGCCGATCAATTGGAGCCCTAACGGCAGGCCTTCGCGGCCGAGCCCGGCGGGCACCGACATCGCAGGCAGGCCCGCCAGCGAGGCAGGCACCGCGAACACGTCGTTAAGGTACATCGCCAGCGGATCGCTGACCATTTCGCCAAGGCCGAACGCGGCGGTCGGCGCGGTGGGGGCCAGGATCACGTCTACAGTCTGGAACGCCGCATTGAAATCGCGGCTGATCAGGGTGCGGACCTTCTGCGCCTGCGTGTAATAAGCATCATAGAACCCGGCCGAGAGCACGTAAGTGCCGATCAGGATGCGCCGCTTGACTTCTGCGCCAAAGCCTGCCGCGCGGGTCGCGGCGTACATGTCCTGCAGCCCCGCACCCTCGGGCAGATCGCGCAGTCCGAAGCGCACGCCATCATAGCGCGCGAGGTTGGACGAGGCTTCGGCAGGGGCGATGATGTAATACGCCGGAAGCGCATATTTGGTGTGTGGCAGCGTGATATCGACGATCTCGGCGCCTGCGTCCTTCAGCCAGGCAATGCCCTGATCCCACGAATGCGCGACATCGGCGTCCATCCCGTCCATGCGGTATTCGCGCGGGATGCCGACCTTCTTGCCGCGCAGATCGCCCGAAAGCGCGGTTTCCCATGCGGGCACAGGCAGATCGAGGCTGGTCGAATCCTTGGCATCGAACCCCGCCATGGCTTCGAGCATGATCGCGCAGTCGCGCACATCGCGCGCCATCGGTCCCGCCTGATCGAGGCTGGAGGCGAACGCCACAATGCCCCAGCGCGAGCAGCGGCCGTACGTGGGCTTGATGCCCGAAATGCCGGTGAAAGCGGCAGGCTGGCGGATCGATCCGCCGGTGTCGGTGCCGGTGGCAGCAGGCGCGAGGCGCGCCGATACGGCGGCGGAAGAGCCGCCCGACGAGCCGCCAGGTGCAATCGGCGCGGTGTCACCATTGCGCCGCCACGGCGAGATCACATTGCCGAATGCGCTGGTTTCATTGGACGAACCCATCGCGAACTGATCGAGATTGAGCTTGCCCAGCATGCCAGCGCCCGCATCCCACAGCTTCTGGCTGACGGTCGATTCGTAAGGCGGCACAAACCCTTCGAGGATGTGGCTGGCAGCCGTGGTCGCGGTGCCCTTGGTCGCGAACAGGTCCTTCATGCCGATGGGCACGCCCGCCATCTTGCCCAGCGGCTTGCCCCCGGCGCGGTCTGCATCCACCCGCGCGGCGGCTTCGAGCGCGGCTTCGGGAGTCGTCAGGATAAAAGCGTTAAGTGCCTCTTGTGCCGCTGCTATTGCAGCGTTGAACGCGCTTGCCACTTCGCCTGCGGTAAAGTCGCCGCCTGCCACACCGTCGCGGATCGCGGCCACGCCAAGATCGGTTAGCTCGGTCATTATTCGATCACCTTGGGCACACCGAAAAACCCATGCTGCGCTGCGGGCGCATTGGCCAGTACGGCATCGCGGATGCCGCCGCCGGTCAGCGGATCAGCGCCGACCACGTCATCGCGCAGGCGCTGGTGATTGGGGATGACCGCCGTCATCGGCTCGATCCCGGTCACATCCACTTCGCCCAATTGTTCGATCCACGCGAGTATGCCGTTCAATTCGGGCACCATTGCGGAAAGCTCGGCATCGGTGATCTTGATGCGGGCCAGCGAGGCGATTTTCGCCACGGTGGCAGTGTCGACGGACATGCCGTTTCCTTTCGCCAGAAGTTGCAGCCAGAGTTCTGGTCAAATCAAATAAAAAGAATAGACCCTCGCGCTAGCAGCGCGCGGAGTGCCCTTCAAGCAGGCGCGATCATTACGGCGGGCCGCCGACGCCTTCGGGCATGCCCGGTGCGGGAGGAGCGCCAGCGCCGCCGCGCAACTGTTGTTGCATTTGCTGAATGGCGCGCCGCTGCTGTTCGATCTCGGCCTGATTGCGGAAATCGAGCAGTTCGACATCGAACACCAGATCGCTGTTGGCCGGGATCGCCACTTCGCCGGTGCTCTGGTTCTTTTGCTCCTGCGCGCCGTAAGCCATCGCCGCGGGGATGGTCAGCTTGTATTTGCCGCCGCGCTGCATCTTCTGCAGCCCCTGGCTGAAGCCCGGGATCACGCCGGCGACCGGCATGGCCACTTTCTCGCCAGAATCGAATTGCTTGCCGTTGGTGAGATGGCCCGCATAGTTGACCAGAACCACATCACCCATCCCCGGATTGGGGCCTTCGCCGGCCTTGACCGTCTGCACGGTCAGGCCCTGATAGCGGGCCGCCCACGCAATCCCGACGCCGATCAGCAGCGCCAGAACAACGCCAATCCACAACCGGGTAATCGCGCCCTTGCCGACAGGTTGCAGCGCGACGCGGGTGATCTCCGACATGTACTTCCCCTATTTGGCCGCCTTGCTAAGCCGCCCTTCTCAATGGTTTGGTGCGTGTTCGCCCGGCAAAACAAAGGGCGCCGGATGAGCGGCGCCCTTTTGGCCCAGCAGGGCGCGAACGGCAAGACATGATCGGGCGGGAACGATCCCGCCGTTGCACTTACTTGCCGCCGTCACGCTCCTCGCGCTTGCGCTCCATCTTCCGCGCGCGGCGGACGGCAGCAGCCTTCTCGCGGGCGCGCTTTTCCGATGGCTTTTCAAAGTGGCGGCGCAGCTTCATCTCGCGGTACACGCCCTCGCGCTGCAGCTTCTTCTTGAGCGCACGGAGAGCCTGATCGACATTGTTGTCGCGAACGAGAATTTGCATAAACCGCGATACCTCATAAACTGTGGGCGAGAGCCCGCACACGCGGGGATCACCGAAAATTTCAGAAACAAAACACCGCCGAATCCGCGATGGACTGGCTGCAAGCTGCGCCCGATACTGATTCTGGGCTCAGATAGCAAGCAAAGTCGTGCAATTCGCGCCCTTCGCAGGTAAAGGCGCGGCCATGAACTCATCCATAACCTTTCAGGCCAGCGCGCTGGTTGCTCTCGGTGGAGCGCTTGGCGCGTGGCTGCGCTTTGCAACCACGCAGGCTTGGGCCGCGATCCTCGGTCCCGCCCGTGCTGCGGCATTCCCATGGGCCACTCTGACAGCAAACATGCTGGGCAGCATTGCGATGGGCGTGCTGGTCGGCTGGCTGGCGCGCCAAGGCGGCGGCGAGGCTTGGCGTTTGCTGCTGGGCGTTGGCGTGCTCGGCGGGTTCACCACATTTTCTTCTTTTGCGCTCGAAGTGGTTATGCTGGCGCAGCGCGGCGCGATGGGCAGCGCTGTGCTCTATGTGGCGGTTTCGCTGGTGGGCGGGTTGGCCGGTCTGTTTGGCGCGCTGATGCTGATGCGGGGGGCGTCATGAGCGCCGCCAAAGATGGATCGGACGAGGTCCGCCAGTTCACCGTGACCAAAGACGATGACGACGTGCGGCTTGATCGCTGGTTCAAGCGCAACATGCCGGAGGTGAGCTTTGCCACCGTCTCGCGCTGGGCCAGGACCGGGCAACTGCGCGTGGATGGCAAGCGCGCCGATGTTGATACGCGAATCGAAAAGGGCCAGGTTTTGCGCGTACCGCCCGGCGGCAACCTGCCCTTGTCCGGCGGGGGCAAAGGCAGCGTGCGCAAGCCATTGACCGAGGCGCAGATCGCGATGGCCGAGGCCATGGTCCTGCAGCAAGACCGCGCGGCGATCGTGCTGAACAAGCCCCCGGGGCTGGCGACACAAGGCGGCAGCGGGACTTATGAACACGTCGACGGGCTGCTCGATGCCTTTGCCGGCGAAAAGGACCCGCGCCCGCGACTTGTCCACCGGCTGGACAAGGATACCTCGGGCGTGCTGCTCATTGCGCGGACCCCCGGCAGCGCGGCGTTCTTTTCGAGGCGCTTTTCCGGGCGCACCGCGCGCAAGATCTACTGGGCGCTGGTGGCAGGCGTGCCTGCTATCGAGGACGGGCTGATCGAACTGCCGCTCGCCAAGCAACCGGGCACGGGCGGCGAGAAGATGATGGTCGACGAAAGCGAGCACGGGATGGCGGCGCGCACGCGCTACCGCGTGATCGATCAGGCGGGAGGGCGCACTGCATGGGTCGAGTTGCAGCCGCTGACCGGCCGAACCCACCAACTGCGCGTGCATATGGCCGCGATTGGTCATCCGATCGTGGGGGATGGCAAATATGGCGGCCCCGAGGCGTTCCTCACCGGCAGCATCAGCCGCAAGATGCATCTTCATGCCCGGCGGCTGCGGATCGAGCATCCCGAGGGCGATCTGCTCGATGTCACGGCGCCGCTGCCTGAACATTTTGCCGCGAGCATGGCGCAGCTTGGCTTCACCGAGGCGGACGGCGATCTGCCGCTCGAACCCATCAAGCTGATTCCCGAAAAGACGATCGAGAAGCGCGCAGCCAAGGCCTATGCCAAGGAATACCGCAAGGAGCGCCGGGGCGAGCGGCGCAAGCGCGCCGACGGACCGCCCAGCGGCCGCAGCGCTCCGCAGGGGCGCTCTGAAGTGAAGAAGGGCCCCGGAAGCAAGGGGCCTAGCAAGGCTCCAAGCGGCAAGGCTCCCGCCCGTGCCGTAACCAGCCGGAGCGCGCCCGAACGCACGGCCACTGAACGCTCCGCCGCCGAGCGCGCGGCCCCCGGTAGCAAGCCCGCACGCCGCGCGCCTGCTGGCAGAACCGGCGGCATCAAGCCCCCGGCAGGCAAAGCGCCGCCGCGCAGCCCGAGGGCCTGATGCATCCGAACTCGGCCTTCAAAAAAGAGGATCGTGCGCTGTTCGAGGCGCTGATCACCGAGATTGGTTTCGGCATGGTGTTCTTCACGACGCCGGACGGCCCGCGCGTCGCGCATGTGCCGCTGCTGCTTACCGAGGCAGGCACGCTGCGCTTCCACCTCGCGCTGGGCAATGCGCTGACCCGGCATTTGGACGGGGTGCAGGCATTGGCGGTGGTCAACGGGCCGGATGGCTATATCTCGGCGCGCTGGTATGCCGATCCCGATCAGGTGCCGACGTGGAACTATATCGCGCTGGAGATGGAAGGGCCGGTGCGCCGCATGGATCGCGCCGAGCTGCTTGCGCTGCTGGGCGACGTCTCGGCGCACCACGAAGCGCGGGTGGCGCAAGGCAGCCCGTGGACCATGGACAAGATGGACCTGAACAAGCGCGAACGGATGATGGACATGATCGTAGGCTTCGAACTAACTGTTCAGGCATGGCGGCCCACCTTGAAACTCTCGCAGAACAAGTCGCATGAAGAACGCGCGCGTCTGATCGAAGGGTTGAAGGCGCAGGGCACCGATGCGGTTGCCGCGCTGATGGAGCGCTTCGGGTCATGATCCAGCGGCAACAAAACGCAAGATTGGCCATTTTTGATTGCGATGGCACGCTGGTTGATAGTCAGGCCGATATCTGCGCGGCGATGGATGCCGCGTTCGTTGCCGCTGGACTGCAACCGCCCGAGCGCAATGACGTGCGCCGCATGGTCGGGCTGTCACTGCCCGAGGTGATGCGGCGGTTGCATCCCGCTGGCGCAGGTGCCGAGCAAAACGCGCTTGCCGAGCATTACAAAGACGCCTTTCGCGCTCGCCGGGCGGCGGGCATGGTCGGCGAGCCTCTTTATGATGGCATTGCCGCGCTGATCGAAGAACTGGCGCTGGCCGGTTGGCTGCTGGGCGTGGCCACTGGCAAGAGCGACCGGGGCCTCGCCCATTGCCTAGAGGCGCATGGGCTGAGCGGCCACTTCGTCACCCTGCAGACCGCCGATCGCCACCCTTCCAAGCCGCATCCCGGGATGATCGAGGCCTGCCTCTCCGCCACAGGTGCCGCGCGCGAGGCGGCGGTGATGATCGGCGACACTACTTATGACATGGCCATGGCGAACAATGCCGGGGTGCGCGCAATCGGGGTCGATTGGGGCTACCATCATCCGAACGAACTGGTCGAGGCCGGGGCCGAAGCCGTGGCCGGATCGATGGGTGAGCTGCGCCTGTTGCTGCGGGGGATGGAATGAGCGCCGAACGCGATCCTGCGGCGGCGCGCTTTGCGGTGCTGCAACTGGTGCGCCTGTCGGGCGCGGCGCTGCTGCTGCTCGGGGTGCTGCTGCTATCGGGCAAAGTGCCATGGTTGCCGCGATTGCCCGAGGCGGTCGGCTATGTTCTTGTTGCGGTCGGCATTGCCGAATTCTTCATCGTGCCGCTTTTTCTGACCAGACGCTGGCGGAGTTGACCGGTTGAAACGGTTTTACAAGGCAGTGTCGGTGGGAACGGCAGATCGCGGCTATCAAGTGCTGCTCGATGGGCGCGCGGTGAAGACAGTGGGCGCAAGGCCCCAAGTCGCGCCGACGCTTGCTCTGGCCGAAGCAATGGCGGCGGAATGGGCAGAGCAGGGCGAGGAACTCTCCACCGCCGCGTTTCTGCTGCGCGATCTGGCTGACTTTGCCATCGATGTGGTGGCCCCGGATCGCCCCCGCGCGATTGCCGAACTGCTGCCTTATTCCGAGACGGACACGTTGTGTTACCGCGCCGAACCGGACGAGCCGCTGGCGGCGCGTCAGCGCGAAGTATGGGAGCCGCTGCTGCAGCAGGCGGAGGCGCGGTTTGGCGTGCGGTTTGTGCGCGTGGCAGGGATCATCCATCGCCCGCAGCCGGCCGAGACCCGCGCGCGTTTGGCTGCGGAACTGGAGGTTCGCGATGCCTTCGCGCTCGCGGCGCTGCGCAATACCGCGGCATTGACCGCTTCGCTCATCCTTGGGCTTGCCGCGCTGGAACCGGCGGCAGAGCTCGACACGCTGTGGGCGGCATCCAATCTCGAAGAAAACTGGCAGATCGAGCAATGGGGCGAGGATCATCAGGCCGCAGCGCGGCAGGAGCGACGCCGCGCTGCCTATATCGCGGCCGCCCGGTTTGCGGCGCTGGCGCGGGAAAGCGGCCCGGCCTGATAATAGGCCCGATGGCAAGGATACAAGCCCCTGGCCGGTGCACGGCGCTTGTCCCCTTATTGCGCATTTAACGGGGGCCTATGCATTGACGGCGCTTGGCGTTTCGCCGAACCGCCGGTAGGACGACAATGGGCAGGGGCACTCGGGAGCGGGTGAGTCCAATTTCCTTGGCTGGATACGCACAAAAATGAGTGTGCCGGCAAATCAGATTGGCCAGAGCAACCGCTTTTTGCCGAGGGAGTATAGCATGGCGGATTATGTCAATCGGCTATTTTTTCGATGAAGTTCAGCGATCTTCGTGTTGCGCTGTTAAGCGGAAACTATAATTACACGCTAGATGGGGCCAATGTGGCGCTCAATCGGCTGGTCGGCTATTTGCTGGAGCAGGGAGCGGCCGTTCGGATCTATTCTCCCACGGTTGACAAGCCAGCATTCCCCGCAACCGGTGATCTTGTCGGCGTTGCCGCGCTGCCTATCCCGGGGCGATCGGATTACCGGCTGGCCTATGGGATGAGCCGCCGGATCAAGCGCGATCTCGACGAATTTGCGCCCAATATCATGCATATATCTGCGCCGGAAGCTTTGGGGCATGCTGGCGCTGCTTATGCGCGGCAGCATGATCTGCCGACCATCGCTTCGGTCCACACCCGCTTTGACACGTATTTGCGATATTACCGGCTGGGTTTTCTCGAACCGTCGATCACTTCGGTCTTGCGACGATTCTATAGCAGCCTCGATGCGATTGTCGCCCCATCGCAATCGATGGTGGATATTCTGCGCGAACAGAAAATGCATCACGACATTGGCATTTGGGGCAGCGGGGTGGACTATGACGTGTTCAACCCGTCGGCGCTGTCGCTCGAATGGCGCCAGTCATTGGGGATTGCCGACGATGAAGTCGTCGTCGGGTTTTTTGGACGGCTGGTCCTTGAAAAAGGCATCGCCGTGTTCTGTGATACCATCGATGAACTGACGCGGCGCGGCGTCAAGCTGCGCGTGCTGGTGGTAGGAGATGGGCCGGCGCGGCATTGGTTTGAAAGCCGCCTGCCGCAGGCCATTTTTGTTGGTTTCAAAAGCGGCCCGGCGCTGCCGCGCGCGCTGGCCTCGATGGATATTCTGCTCAATCCAAGCGTGACCGAAACCTTTGGCATCGTCACGCTGGAGGCGATGTCCTGCGGCGTGCCCGTTGTAGGGGCCGACGCGCCCGGCACATCCAGCCTGATCATCGATCAGGTCAACGGGCGGCTTATTCAAGCAGGCAATATCAAAGGCTTTGCCGATGCCGTCGCCTTTTATGCCGCGAATCCCGGCGAACGCGCCGCCGCTGGCGCTGCTGGCACATTGTGCGCTGCCAAATGCAGTTGGGACGCCGCCAATCGCGCGCTTGCGGAAAACTATATCCGTGTGATTGAACACCATGCTGCCCTTCTGGCCGAACGATCGTTTGGCCATGCCGCCGAATGATTGAGGCGAAATGATTTCTGTCTGCGGGGGCGCTGCATGGGCTGGCTTTCGCTGCGCCAATGTCGCAGTTAGAACGGTTTCCGGGGGGGATATTCATGAATGGGGATAGCTACGCGCTGCGCAAACCAAGCCTGATATCGCGGGCATTGAAACGCGCGATTGTGGGGATTTATCGCCAGCAGGGCTGGAAAGCGGTGGGTACGCCCCCTCCAAGCGGTCGCTATGTGCTGGTGGCCGCGCCGCACACATCGAATTGGGATTTCGTTTATTTCCTCGGATTGGTCAACGAACTGCGGATTGATGCGCAGTTCATGGCCAAAGACAGCCTGTTTCGCTGGCCGATGGGCGGGTTCATGCGCGATATGGGCGGAATTTCGATTGATCGCTCGGCGCGGCGCAACGTGGTTGAAGCGATGATCGCCGAATTTGCCCGTCGCGATCGGTTTGTGCTGACGATTGCACCTGAGGGCACGCGCAGCAAAGTGGCGCAGTGGCGCACCGGGTTCTACAACATCGCTGTCGGCTCTGGTGTGCCGATCGTTGTCGGGTTGATGGATTATGGCACCCGCACCGGCGGGCTTGGGCCGACGATCATGCCAACGGGGGACTACAAGGCCGACATGCTGAAAATTGCCGAGGTCTATCGCAGCGTAACCCCGCGCCATCCCGAACGCGGGATCACAGATTTTACCGAGTTGATGGATGGTTGAAGCATTAGTTAAGGCGCTGTCGATCAATGCCGCGATCCTTTGCGCGGCGATGCTGCTGCTGTGGGCGATTGCGGCGCGGATCAAGGATGTCAGCTTTATCGATGCGGTATGGGGCGGCGCGATGGCGGCGCTTGGCGTCTTGGCATGGTTGCAACTGGCCGAGCGCGGCACCCGCGCCTCATTGATCGCGGGAATGGCGCTGCTGTGGGGCGCGAGGCTGGCCTGGCATCTGTACACACGCTGGATGCAACATGGCGAGGATCGCCGCTATGCGCGCATGCTCGGCAAGGCCAAGCGCGAAGGGCGCTATGGCAGAGCAGCGGCGGGCGTGTTCGGCGGGCAGGCGGTCTTGCTTTATATCACCTGCCTGCCTGCGCAAATGGGCGTGCTGGCGAGCGGGGCTGCGCCCATCGGGCCGCTGGCGAGCATCGGCGCGGCGCTTTGGCTGATGGGCTTTGCGTTCGAAACCGTCGGCGACTATCAACTGACGCGGTTTCGCGCTGATCCCGCCAATGCCGGCAAAGTGCTCAGCACCGGGCTGTGGCGCTATACCCGCCATCCCAACTACTTCGGCGATGCCTGCGTGTGGTGGGGCATCTGGCTCGCTGCAGCCGAGGCTGGCTGGTTGACCGCGTTGATGTCGTTGGTAGGCCCGCTGTTCCTGACCTTTACGCTCACCCGTTGGTCGGGCAAGCCGCTGCTGGAAAAACGCATGGACGAGCGGCGCCCGGACTACGCCGACTATGTTCGCCGCACATCGGGGTTCATCCCGTGGCCGCCGGCGCAGTAACTTATCCGCCGACGAGCTCAGTGCGGTTCTCGTGCGGCACCTCGCGGGCATCTGCAGCGCGCAGGTAAGCCTCCAGCGCTTCAAGGTCGACCGCGCCGGTGATCGCTTCGGGCTTGCCGGCAAAGCCGGTGAATCCGTCGCCGCCCGAAGCCAGAAAGCTGTTGATCGTGACCCGGAAACGCGCCGCCGGATCGAGCTGCGCGCCATTCAATCTGAGCGACACGACCCGGTTGCCGGGCGCGCGGGTTCGATCAAAGCGAAACACCAGGCCGGCCGAGGGAGCCAGCACCTGTTCCGGACGGGTGCCATCAAGACCTTGCTCCAGCACGGCCTTGATCTCGGCCCCGGTCATGGTCTTGGTGATCAGGCGATTGCCAAACGGCTGCGCCAGATAAATGCTGCCGAACGAGACCGACCCATCTGCGGCGGGCACAATCGCCGCGCGATTGCCGAACGGATTGGTAAACGCGATTTGCGCGCCCGCACGGCGTGTGGCGGCCAGTTGGGCATCGGCGATCAGATTGCCGAGCGTCCCGCCCGTGCTCGCCAATGCTCCCTCACCCCGGCTTGCAGGACCGGAAAGTTTGCCTACCGGGCGCGTTGCCAGCTCTTTGGCGGCATCGGCATAAGTCTTTACATAAGCCGCAATATCGGCGCGCGGAGCAAATTGGGGGAACAAGGGCGTGACCGCAACCGATCCGCGCGCCGAATTGAAAGGTTCGGATTGCACGATCACGTTGCGCGCGCGGCGGGCCACCACCCGGTGCGCCGCCGGATCGATTGTCAGCGTGATATCGGTGATTTCCCGGCCATAGAATCCTGCGCTCGTCAGCAGCATTGGCCGCGCCGGATCCCGCCCCGGGTAGTCGCAGATATAGTCCCAGTGCGTATGGCCCGAGACGACGACATCGACCCCCGGTTCGAGCGCATCGAGAATCGGCCGGATGCCACCTGCCAGCCCGGCGCAGCCTTGCGGATCGGGCGCGCCCGTCGTTTTGCCGCCCTCGTGGATGACCAAAACAATCGCATCTGCGCCTGCGGCTTTCAGGCGCGGTACCTCGGCGTTGATGGTGGTGGCTTCGTCGGCAAAGGTCAGCCCGGCGATCCGGACGGCGTCGACCAGCTCCGCCGTCCCTTTCAACGTGAGCCCGATCACGCCAACCGTCACCTTTTGCGTGCCTTTGCCAAATGTGCGCAAGGCGCTGGCGGGGAACAAAGTCTGGCCGCCGGGCAGGCGGGTGGTTGCGGCAAGATAGCGGAACTTGGCCCCTTTGAACTGTTCGATCTGGCACGGCTGCTTGCTGGTGAGTTTGGCGCAACCGCCGTTCTGCATGCGCTGCAACTCCTCGCGGCCACGGTCGAATTCGTGGTTGCCCACCGCGTTGAAATCGAGCCCGAGCCGGTTCATCACGCCGATCGTCGGTTCGTCGAGATAAAGCGAGGAGGCCAACGGTGAAGCGCTGATCATGTCCCCCGCCGAAACGGTGAGATGATGCGCATACTTCGCGCGGATCGAATCGAGCGCGGAGGCAAACCAAGCCGCGCCGCCTGCCGGAACTAGCACCGTGCCGCCGTTGCCATCGGGCGTGGCCACTGGCTGGCGCGGAGGTTCCAGATTCCCATGGAAATCGTTGAAGGCGGCGATCCCGATTTCGACAGGTTGCGCAGCTGAGCGCGGGCCGTTTCCGGCCATCGGCGCGGCGCAGGCGGAGAGCAGCAGCGCGAGCAGGGCTGCGCTGAGCAAAGCAGTGCGCTTGTGCGCCTTGCAAAAAAAATACTTTTTATCAATTTCAGTCGCTTGCATCATATCCTCACGCGATTCCGTCGCACATGCGAACGTTGCTTCGGTTCGCTCGATTGAAACTGGCATCGCGAGTTCTTAAACGGGATTCGCGATCCTTTGGGGACAGGGCTCAATCATGCCACGCCAGCACAACGATATCGAGACCGAACGTGAGCGACTGGTGCGGATTGCCTGCGCGCTGATCGAAGAGCGCGGGGGTCAAGCGCTGAACATGGCGGATGTCGCGGCGCGGGCAGGCATTGGCGCTCCGCAATTGAGCCGCTTTTTCGAATGCAAGGAAAGCCTGCTCGAAGCGATCGCGGAATACTGGTTCCGGCCCAAGGTCGCGGTGATGGAAGAGGTGATCGCGAGCGACCTGCCCGCGCGGCGCAAGATGTATGAATTCTTCGCGCGCCGCTTTGTGATCATGCGCGATGCCTATCTGCGCGATCCGATTGCTTTCAAAATGTACGTCCAGCTGGGCGATGAGTATTTCGAGCAAGTGCGCAGCTACGTCGATCTCGCCGATCACTATCAAGGCGTGATCATTGGCGAAGCGATGGGCGAAGGCTACTTTGCGGGGCTGGAGATCGATGAAACGATCAGCCTGGTCAACCAGATGGTTGCGCCATATTGCTCCATTCCGCTGATGATGCAGGCGGTGGAACGGCTGAATGAGGACAAGCTGGCGCGGATCATCGATGCGATGTTCGATGGGCTTTCCGCGCAAGACCGGGGGGCGAAGGGCCTCGCCGGACTGCGCGCGGCTTAAGCCAGTCCTCCCTCAGACCGCGCACCAGTCGCCGCGCCGGCCTCGCCAAGGCTCGGCC
>NZ_CAMBTS010000091.1 GCF_945870625.1 Novosphingobium sp. Chol11
AGCGCGGCGGCGGTTGCGGCCAGCACTTCGAGGATCTGCGGCGAAGGCGCGGCAAAGGGGTGCATGTCACCTTGCTGCGGGTTCCAGCCGTCCCACGGCGTTGGCTCCCACCGGCCCTCATGGCCACCTAAAATTCGGACATGATCCTGAAAGGTGGTGCCGGTAAGGTCGATCCAGAACGCCAGCCGCTCGGCCAGCGCAGGCGGGACCCGCTCGTCGGGCTCGGCCCCATCGTCGAACGCGGCGACGAGGAACTGCGCCGGTCCGCGCAGCGCCGCACCATCGCGTTCGACAACGACTTCGCCGGTATCGATCACTGCCGCCAGCCTGCCGGCCACGGCATCGGACAAGCGCTCGGCCATCGGCACGACCACGACGCCGCCATTGGCCTCGGCCAGCAATCCGGTGCGCGAGACCGCGCGGCCCAAGGCGAGTGTCGCGGTCAGGTCGATCCCGCCGAGCAGCCGGTCGTCGTCGATATGGGCCGGCATGCGGCGCAGCGGCGCGCCTGCGGGCAAGCCGCCGCGCATTTCGGCGATCAGCGCCTCGCGCACCTCGCCGCCACCGCGCAGCACCATGCCGCCAAGGCCGGGATCGATCGCGCAGAGCCGCGCGGCAATCAGCGCGTCTTCAAAGGCGTCCGGTGGATCGTGGTCGGGCGTATCATCGCCCAGCGCGTTCACGCCGCCAACCCCTCCAGCGCGCGCTCGATGCGCACCGTCGAACCGGTCTCGTCGAGCACATTGCGCCGCAGCCGGTGGCGCAGCGCCATCGGCGCGACGGTGCGGATGTGCTCCTGTGTCGTCACCTCAGCGCCATTGAGCGCCGCCAGCGCGCGGGCCGAACGCATCAGGGTCAGCTCGCCGCGCAGGCCATCCGCGCCCACAGCCATGCACAGCCGCGAGGCAAAGGTCAGCACCTCATCGGGCACCGCCACTTTGGCCAGCGCCGCGCGCCCGCGCGCGATCTGTTTCAGCGCCTTGCGCTCATCCTTCTGCCAGATTTCGGCAAAGGCTTCGGGCGCGCGCTCAAACGCATCGCAGCGCTTCAGAATTTCGACGCGCTGTTTCAGATCCTGCGGCGTGCGCACTTCGACCGACAGCCCGAATCGGTCGAGCAATTGCGGGCGCAGCTCGCCCTCTTCGGGATTGCCGCTGCCGACCAGCACGAAGCGCGCCGGATGGCGCACGCTCAGCCCCTCGCGCTCGACGACATTCTCGCCCGACGCCGCCACATCGAGCAGCAGATCGACGATATGATCTTCGAGCAGGTTCACCTCGTCGATATAGAGGAAGCCGCCATTGGCGCGCGCCAGCAGGCCCGGTTCGAACGCCTTGATCCCCGCGCCCAAGGCCCGTTCCAGATCGAGCGCGCCGACCACGCGGTCCTCGGTCGCGCCCAGCGGCAGATCGACGAACGGGACCGGCACATTGCCCTTGCGCACAGTGCCATCCTGATAGCCGGCCTGCGCGGCGGGGATCGGCGGCAGCAGCGCCGCCAGCGCGCGCACCGCCGTCGATTTGCCAGTGCCGCGATCGCCGAACACCATCACCCCGCCGATCCGGGCATCGACCGCGGCAATCATCAGCGCGCGTTTCATTTCGTCTTGGCCGACGATGGCGGAAAAGGGGAACGACACTCGCATGCGATGCGTGTACCATGCGTTTGACAGTCTACAAGATGGACAATGCTTTTGCCCGAGTTCCTGCCCTCTACGCCAACCATTGTTGCCATCGCCGTCGCCGTCGTGCTCGGAGGGCTGGGCGGATTGATGACGCCGATCGGGCCGTGGTATGCCAATCTGCGCAAGCCCCCGCTGCAACCGCCCAACTGGCTGTTCGGGCCGGCCTGGACGGTGATCCTGGGCCTTGCCGCATGGTCGGCGATCATTGCGTGGAATGCTGCGGGCAATGCGGCGGAACAGACCAGTGTGGTGATCCTGTTTGCCACCAACGCGGTGTTTCACGCGCTGTGGAGCCCGCTGTTCTTTCGCCTGCGCCGCCCCGATTGGGCGCTGGTCGAGGTCGTGTTTCTGTGGGGCTCGCTGGTCGCGCTGGTCATCGGCCTGCGCCCGATCTCGCCCAACGCCAGCATGCTGATCGTGCCCTATCTGGTGTGGGTCAGCTTCGCGGCCTACCTCAACGCCGGGATTGTCGTGCTCAACCGCCCGTTCGCGCGCGCGGCGAAGCTGACCGTTTGACACGCGGCACCGGCAATAATAGTCGATAGGCCCGCGACAAAGGTGCCCCTGATGCTGTTTATCGAGTGTGTGACGATCCAGCCCGCCAGCATGCGAGCAGCGGCATGAGCCATGTCCGGATCGGCACGCGCGGCTCGCCCTTGGCGCTAGTGCAGGCCAATATGGTGCGCGACCAGCTGATTGCGGCGCACGGCGTTACCGCCGAAATCGTGATCATCAAGACCACCGGCGACATGGTGCAGGACCGGGCGCTCGCCGAAATTGGCGGCAAGGCGCTGTGGACCAAAGAGCTCGACCGCGCGCTGCTCGGCGGCGAGATCGATTGCGCGGTGCATTCGATGAAGGATGTCGAGACGATCCGCCCGGCCGAAATCGTGATCGCCGCGATGCTGCCGCGCGCCGATGTGCGCGACCGGCTGATCGGCGCGCCTTCGATTGCGGCCCTGCCACAAGGCGCAACCGTGGGCACGAGTTCGCCCCGGCGGCGCGCGCAATTGCTCCGCTTGCGGCCCGATCTCAAGATCGTGCTGTTTCGCGGCAATGTCGATACCCGGCTGGCCAAAGTGGCGGCGGGCGAAGCGCATGCGACCTTGCTCGCGGCGGCGGGCCTCGAACGATTGAACCGCCCCGATGTCGGCGTGGCCATCGCGCTGGACGAGATGTTGCCCGCCCCGGCGCAAGGCGCGGTCGGGATCGAAGCGCGGCAGGACGACGCCGCGATGCACGCCTTGCTCGCCGATCTGAATGACGCACCGACCTTCGTTTGCGTGATGGCCGAGCGCGCGCTGCTCGCTGCGCTGCATGCCGATTGCCATTCGCCGGTCGCGGCCCTTGCGGATGCATCGGGCACGATCCGCGCCGAGCTTTTCGCCGAAGACGGCAGCGCGCATGTGGCGGCCAACGGGAGTGATCCGGCGGTGCTGGCGCGCGATCTGCTCAGCGGCGCGCCCGACAGCATCCGGCGCTTGTTTGCGGCCTGACGCCGGATCAGCTGCGCCAGCCCATGTCTGACCAGCCCGGGCCAAAACGCGTTTTCCTGATCGGGGCCACCGGCACGATCGGCCGCGCCACCGCGCGCGCGCTGGTGCAGGCGGGCCACGCGGTGGTGTGCTTTGTGCGCCCGGAAACCAAGAGCCTGCCCGAATTTGCCGGAGCCACGGTGCGGTTCGGCCATGTGACCGATCCGGCCTCGCTGGCGCGCGATGGCTTTTGCGGCGAGCGGTTCGATGCGCTCGTCTCCTGCCTCACCTCGCGCACTGGCGCGCCGGGGGATGCCTGGGCCATCGAACACGATGCGCATGTCGCGGCGCTGGACGCGGCCAAGGCCGCCGGGGTGGGCCACATGGTGCTGCTTTCGGCAATCTGTGTGCAAAAGCCGCTGCTCGCGTTTCAGCGGGCCAAGCTGGCGTTCGAGAAAGTGCTGATCGAATCCGGCATCGACTATTCGATCGTGCGGGCGACGGCCTTTTTCAAATCGCTGTCCGGGCAGGTCGACCGAGTGAAGCAGGGCAAATCGTTTCTGGTTTTCGGCGATGGCACCAAGACCGCCTGCAAACCGATCAGCGACGACGATCTCGCCCGGTTCATCGCCGCATGCCTGACCGACCCCGAGCGCCGGGGCCGCATCCTGCCCATCGGCGGGCCGGGCGAGGCGATCACGCCGCGCCAGCAAGCCGAGCAGCTGTTTGCGCTGATGGGGCGCAAGGCCCGCATTTCCAGCGTGCCGGTGGCACTGCTCGATACGATCATCTTTGCGCTCTCCGCGCTGGGCCGGGTGGTCCCATCCTTGCGCGACAAGGCCGAACTGGCGCGGATCGGGCGCTATTATGCGACCGAGTCGATGCTCGTGCTCGATCCTGTGACCGGCCAATACAGCGCAGATGCCACGCCATCGACGGGCTCTGAAACGCTGCTGGATTTCTACGCCCGCCTGATCGCGGGCAAAGCCAGCATCGAGCGGGGCGAACACGCGGTGTTTTGAGCCCGCCGTCACCGGCGTTCGGGGGCCGCCTGATCTGCAAAAGTGTCGCCGCCAAGCGCGCGGTAGAGCGCGACGGTATTGCTGGCGCGCAGCAGCCGCGCGGCGACCAGCGAACGCTGCGCCCCATAGAGCGCGCGCTGCGCATCGAGGCTATCGAGAAACGACAGCGCCCCGCCGCGATAGCTTTGCTCGGTGAGGAAAGCGGTATCGCGGGCGGCGGCCTCGAGCGCGGTCTGCGCGTTGATCTGGTCGGCAATGGTGGCGCGGCGGGCGAGCGCGTCGGAAACCTCGCGGAAGGCGGACTGGATTGCGCGCTGATAGCTGGCAGTTGCACCTTCGGCCTGCGCGCGGGCCGCCGCCAGATTGCCGCGATTGACGCCCCAATCGAAGATCGGCAGCGCCGCCGATGCGCCCGCGCTATAATTGAAGCTGCCGCCGGTGAACAACGAGGACAGCGCCGCGCTGGCTAAGCCGGTGAAGCTGGTCAGCGATATGCGCGGGAAAAACGCAGCGCGCGCCGCGCCGATGCGGGCGCTGGCGGAGCGGAGTTGATATTCGGCCCCGACCACATCGGGCCGGCGCAGCAAGATGCTCGAATCGAGGCCCGCAGGAACCGGCGCGACGAGGGCATCGACGTCCTCGATCGCGCCCGGCAGGTCGTCCGCCGCCGCTGGCATGCCCACGAGCAGATCAAGCGCGTTGCGGTCTTGATCGACGATGGTCGTGAGGTTCGCCAGATCGGAGCGGGCGGTCGCCGCAATCGTTTCGGCCTGGCGCAGATTGGTGCGCGGGGCCACGCCGCCTTTGAGCCGCACGGCGGTGAGCGTCACGCTGCGCTCGGCGCTCGTGGCGGTCTGGCGCGCGATGGCGAGCAGGCTGCGGTCGGCGGCGAGGGTAAAGTAAACATCGGCGATGTCGGCGGCCAAAGTCAGCCGCGTGGCGCGCGCGGCCTGTTCGGTGGCCAGATAGCTATTGAGCGCAGTGTCGCTGAGGCTGCGCACCCGGCCGAACAGATCGAGCTCAAAGGCGGATTCGCCGATGTCGACGCTGTAGCTGGTGCGGATGCCGCTGGCCGCATTGGTGCCGACATTGACCAGATTGCCATTCGCCCCCTTGCGCACGGTGGCACTGGCCGAGGCGCCGACCGCGGGCAGCAGCGCGGCGCGCTGCACGCGGTAAAGCCCGCGCGCGGCGGCGACATTGGCGAGCGCGAGTTTGAGATCCTGATTGTTTTCAAGGCCGCGCGCGATCAGCGATTGCAGCCGCGTGTCGCGGAAAATCGCACGGTGATCGAGCGCCGCGAGATCGGTTTCGCTCGCCAGCAAGGCCGGATCGGCGATCCGCCAGCCTGCGGGAACGGCGGGCGCGGGCCGCACATACTTGGGCTGAAAGGTGCACGCGCCCAGCGACGCGAGGAGTAGCGAAGCCGCAAGACGCCTCATGCCGCCTTGCTCCCGCCGCTGAAAACCCGGCGCACGAGCACGAAGAACAGCGGCACGAAGAAGATCGCCAGCGCAGTCGCGGTGAGCATCCCGCCGATGACGGCGGTGCCGATTTCGACGCGGCTCTTGGCCCCCGCGCCGGTCGACAGCGCGAGCGGCAGCACACCGAAAATGAACGCGAGGCTGGTCATCAGAATCGGGCGCAGGCGCAGGCGCGCAGCCTCCAGCGCCGCCTCGACCGCCGATTTTCCGGCCTTTTCGGCTTGCTCGGCAAATTCGATGATCAGGATCGCGTTTTTGGCGGACAGGCCCATCGTGGTGAGCAGGCCAACCTGAAAGAACACGTCGTTCTCCAATGCGCGCAGCCACACCGCCAAGGCCGCGCCGACCAGCCCGACCGGGATGACCAGCATCACCGCAAACGGGATCGACCAGCTTTCATACAGCGCGGCAAGGCACAGGAACACCACCAGCAGCGAGAGCGCATAGAGCAGCGGGGCCTGATTGCCCGACAATCGCTCCTGATACGACAGATCGGACCATGCAACCGAGGTTCCCGGCTGCTTGGCCGCCAGCGCGGCGATCGCCTCCATCGCCTCGCCCGAACTGTGCCCTTCGGCGGCCTGCCCCTGAATCTGATAGGAAGGCGTCGCGTTGAAACGCGCGAGGTTCGAGGGGGCCTGCCCCCAGCTGACATCGGCGAAGGCCGAGAACGGGGCCATCGTTCCCGTGCTGCCGCGCACGAACCAGCTGGAGAGGTCCTCAGGACGGCTGCGATAGGGCGCGTCGCCTTGCACATAGACCCGCTTGACCCGGCCCCGGTCGATGAAGTCGTTGACATAAGTGCCGCCCCACGCGGTCGCGAGGGTCTGGTCGACTTGCGCCGAAGTGAGCCCCAGCGCGCCAACCTTCTCATCGTCGATTACAACTTCCAGCGTCGGATTGTCTTCCAGCGCGCCAAGCCGGACCGAGGCCAGTGCCGGATCGCCTTGCGCTTCCTGCACCAGCGCATCGCGCCGCGCCTTGAACTCGGCGCGGCTCAGCCCGCCGCTGTTGAGCAATTGCATCGAAAAGCCGTTCGACTGGCCAAGGCCGCGCACGGCAGGCGGAGAGGTCAGGAAGAACTCGGCGTCGCGCAGCCGCTTGCCCAGCTCGCGGGTGGCCTTCTTCGTAATGGCATCCGCGCTGAGCGCGCTGGTCGTGCGCTCGTCCCAGGGTTTGAGCATCACGAAGCCGCGCCCGGCATTTTGGCCGGCCCCGCCGCCGCCGCCGCCGCTCTGCCCCGAAACGGTGTAGACCACCTTCACCGCATCGCGCATGTCAGTGCGGAAATAGTCCTGAATCTGCTTCGCCACTGCTTCGGTGCGCGGCTGGGTGGCGCCCGGCGGCAAGGTGTATTGAATTTGGGCGCGGCCCTGATCCTCGACCGGCAGGAAGCTCGACGGCAGCCGGGCAAGCAGCACGAACAATAGCCCGATGATCCCGGCATAAGCCAGCATCGCGCGGCCGGAATGCGCGATCGTCGTCGCCACCCCATTGCGGTAGCGATCCGAGGTGCGCGCGAACCAGACATTGAACCGCGCGCCCTGCCCGGCCAGCCAGCCGCGCCAGCCGGTCTGCGGAGCAGCGCCGCGCTTTAGCAAAGTCGCGGTGAGCGCCGGGGTCAGCACCAGCGCGACGATCACCGAGAGCACCATCGAGGCGACGATGGTGATCGAAAACTGTTTGTAGATCACGCCCACCGAACCGCCGAAAAACGCCATCGGCAGGAACACGGCAGAGAGCACGAGCGCGATGGCGATCAGCGCGGTCTGGATATCGGCCATGGATTGGATCGTGGCATCGTGCGCCGAAATCTCCGGGTCCTCGTCCATCACCCGCTCGACATTCTCGACCACGACAATCGCATCATCGACGAGCAGGCCGATCGAGAGCACCATGCCAAACAAACTGAGCGTGTTGATGCTGAACCCCGCAATGGCCAGCACGCCGAAGGTGCCCAGCAGCACCACCGGCACGGCAATCGCGGGGATGAGCGTGGCGCGCCAGCTTTGCAGGAAAACGAACATGACGATAACGACGAGGACGATGGCCTCGATCAGCGTCTTGACCACTTCGTCGACCGAAAGCTGGATGAATGTGGTGCTATCGACCGGATAGCCGAATTTGAACCCATCGGGAAAAGTGGCCGAGAGCGCTTCGACTTCGGCCTTGACCAGCCTCGCCGTCGACAAGGCATCCGCGCCCGGGGCCAATTGCACGGCAAGGCCGGTCGCCGGATGCCCGTTGAAGCGGCTCACGATGTTGTAGTTTTCCGAGCCCAGCTCAACGCGCGCCACATCGCCGAGCAACACGCGCGAGCCATTGCCTTGCGCTTTAAGCACGATGCGGCGGAATTGCTCGGTCGTGGTGAGGCGCGAGCGCGCGGTGACGATAGCGGTGAGCCGCTGTTCATCCGACGAAGGTTGCGCGCCGATCTGGCCCGCCGCCACTTGCGTGTTCTGCGCCTGAATCGCCGAGATCACATCGGACGGCATGAGGTTCACCGCCGCAAGCTTGAACGGATCGAGCCAGATGCGCATCGCATATTGCGCGCCGAACACGTTGACATCGCCCACGCCCGCAATCCGGCCAATCCGGTCCTGCAGGTTCGAGACGAGAAAATCGGCTACATCGTTGTTGGTGACGCGGTCGGTCTCGTCATAGACCGAGACGATCATCAGGAAGTCGGCGCTCGATTTGGTGACGGTGAGCCCCTGCTGCTGCACCTGCTGCGGCAGACGGGCCAGCGCCTGCTGCACTTTGTTCTGCACCTGCACCTGGGCAATGTCGGGATCAGTGCCCTTTTCAAAGGTCGCGGTGATCGCGGCCGCGCCCGAGGAGCTGGACGAGGAGGTGAAATAGATGAGCCCGTCGATCCCGGTCAGCTGCTGCTCGATGATCTGGGTGACGCTCGATTCGACCGTCTCGGCCGAAGCCCCGGGGTAGTTCGCGCGGATATTGACCGCAGGCGGCGCGATATCGGGGTATTGTTCGATCGGCAGGGTGAACACCGCGCCCAGCCCGCCCAGCATGATGACAATCGCGATGACCCACGCGAAAATCGGCCGATCAATGAACGTGCGCGAGATCATTCGGCTTTTGGCGAACGCGGCGAACGTTTCTGGCCGGCGGCGGACTTCGACCCGGCCGCGACGGGCACGATCTTGCCGCCCGGCTTGATCTTGCCCAGCCCCTCGACGATCACCCTGTCGCCGGGCTTGAGGCCGCCGGTGACCAGCCACGTGTCGCCGATCGTGCGCTCAGCCGTGATGCTCTTGCGCACCGCAGTGCCCCCCGGCCCGACCAGCATGACCGTGGCCCCGCCCTTGGGATCGCGCGAAACGCCTGCTTGCGGCACGAGCATGCCGCGCGCGACGGTGGCCTGCGACAGCACGGCGCGAACATACATGCCGGGCAGCAACAATCCGCCAGGATTGGGAAAGCTGGCCCGCAAGGTGACGGTGCCGGTGGTGGCATCGACCATCGGCTCGGCAAATTGCAGCGTGCCGGACGAGCCATAGCGGCTGCCATCCTCGAGCGTGAGATCGACCGCAGCGGACGAGGGCGTTGAAGCGCCCGAGGCAAGCGCGCACCGCAGCTTCAAAAGATCGGCGCTGGATTGCTGGATATCGACATAGATCGGATCGAGCCGCTGGATCGTGGCCAGCGGCTCTACCTGGTTGGCCGCTACCAGCGCGCCGGTGGTGGCGAGCGAGCGGCCGATGCGCCCGCTGATCGGCGCGGGGACGCGGGTGAAGCGCAGATTGATCTGCGCGGTATCGAGCAGCGCGCGCGATTGCGCCACGCTGGCGGCGGCCTGCCGCGCGGCGGCGAGCGCATCGGTGTAGTCCTGCCGGCTCACCGCCTCGATCTCGGCCAGCGGGCGCAGCCGCTCGGCCTTTTGCGCGGCCGCCTCGCGCAACGCGCCTGCGCTGGCGAGATTGGCCTGCGCCTGCGCAGTGGCGGCGCGATAAAGGCTGGGGTCGATCTGATAAAGCGTTTGCCCGGCGCGCACCAACGCGCCTTCGGTGAACAACCGGGCGCGGATCACGCCCGAGACTTGCGGGCGCACTTCGGACATTTCGAATGCGGCGGTGCGGCCCGGCAGAACAATGGGGAGCGCCACCGTTTCCTCGCGGACGACCACGAATCCAGCCTCGGGCGTTGGCGGGGTGCGCTTGGCCGGCGCACCCGAACAGGCCGCGAGAAGGGCGGCGCATGCGAGAGAGGTGCAAAAGCCAATCCTGACCGAACCATTTCGGCGCGTTGCATTGATGGCGTCAACCTTGGTCCGCCGGGATCCGGTCTTCACGTTGGAACGGGGCCTTTCTCGCTCGCCTGCAATCACGCTGTGCGCACTGCCTGCCTAACACAAGCAAGCAGAATGCGCGATCATCGCCTTCTAGGCGCAGCATCCCGCAAGGGACATCAGCTTTTATGCGGAGGCCGCGCTGGCCATGACCGCGCTAGAACCGGCGCTCGACCGAAACGTTGACGCGCGGCGTCTTGTCTCTTGTGGCCGCACGCACCGTGTTGATCGGAACTGCCGCTTCGACCGAAAGCCGCAATTTGCCAAAGGCAGCGCGGACGCCGCCGCCGGTGGACGTCAGATCGCCGCCGCCAAAGCCGCCTTCAAGGTTCCAGATATGGCCGGTATCGATTTGCGCGAAGGGTTCGACCCAGTCGACGCCGTCCAACGGTTCCGATTGCCGCCAGCGCAATTCGCCCGAGGCCATCACCCCGCTATCGCCAAATCGCTCCCAGAAGTCGAACGCGCGCCCGAACGAAGGCCCGCCGAGGCCGATCTCCTGCGTGGCGAGGAGCGGGCGATCGGCAAGCTGGCCATTGGCCGCGATCCGCACCGAAAGGCCGCTGCCCAGCGGCTGGACCCAATCGGTCCAGAAAAATCCTTTGGTAAACACCCCGCTGGCATCAGGCCGCGAAGCGCGCGGATCGGCAGGCCCCGTCGCGCCGGCGAGGGCAAAGCCGCGCGTGACGCCCAATCCGCCAGAGAGGCGGCTGTTGCCGATGCGCGAGGTGGCATAGAGCCAGCCCGTCGCGGTCGCGGTGCTGTCGCGCAGATCGGGCTCGCCGTTATACGTGCCCACCACGCGTTGCAGCCCGATCTCGGCATTGGCCCAGATGCTGACCCGGTTCGCACGTTTGAGCGGTGTGCTGAGCAATATGCCGACGTGGGTGCTGTTGCTGTTGAAGCCGCTGCGCGAGGGCGCTGCGCGGCCATAAGAGCCGGTGAAGGCAAGCTGGGTGCCGCCAGTGCCGAGGCTCAGCGCATAGCGCCCGGAGACATAAGTCAATTGGCGCGGATCGGCGGGGGTGGCCACCGCCTGCAACGTCAAGCTATCGCCGACGTCGGCCAGCCCGATGAAATCATAGCGCAGCCGCGCGCGCACCGGCCCCAGATTGCGCTGCCCATATGTATCAATCCCGAAAGCACCGTGGCCGTTCTTTTCGCGGACCTCGACCAGCAGGACATTGCCGATATCCTCGTGCACCAGCCGGGTCGAGGCGATCTGGATCCCCGGCACATCCCCCGCTAGCAGCAACTGGCGCTCAAGCACTTCGCGGCGGACACCGCGCCCGGTGATCCGATCGAGGATGCGCTGCACCCGCGCATTTTTCGATCCGGTCATCCGCACGAGCGCGATGTCGCCCTCGTCGATCCGCACCGTCACCATCCCTGCGTTGACCGTCTGGGCCGGAACCGCAGCCGTGGCAAAGACAAAGCCGCGTTTGCGCGCGACCGCCGCAACGGCGCGCGCCAATTCCTGCAAATCCTGCGTCGACGCCAGCCGGCCGACATAATCGGCGATGACGGGCGCAAATGCTTCACGCGGCAGCGCGGGCGCGCCTTCGACAATCACCGCGCCGATCAGCAGGCCGCCGGGCAGGTCCGCCGGTACGCTCGCCGGCGCGTCTGGCGCAACGATCACCTCGCCAGCCGGACCGGCATCGCGGCGCGGTGCGGGCGCGTTCTGATCCTGCGCAATGCTTGCCGCATCGCGCACCGCTTGCGCCAGCACAGGGCTGGCGCACATCGGCACAACAACAACGGCAAGATGGTAAAGACGCATGCATATCCCGAATGTTTCGCACACGTGGTTATCGCCGCACCTAAGAACATTCGGTTAATCGCCGTGTTCCGTTAACTCGGCGGCAACCACGTTGATTGAAAACCTGTTCGTCACTGCTGGCGTAGTGTTCTGCTGAACCTCCGATAGCTCGGCGGTAGTCGGGAGTTGCCACGTGAAACCGCCTAAATACCGATTGGCCTTGTCGGGCGCCTTGTTTGGAACGCTGGCGTGGTTGCTGTTGCCAGCAAACGCGCTGGCCGGGACGCCGGGCTGGACTTTGTCGGAAGCTTCGGGGCTGGTCACGGTATCGTCGAGCGGACTGATCCGCGTTGCCAGCCGGGGATCATCGCTGAAGGTTGGCGACGTGATCGCGACCGGACCCAAGGGGCGCGCGGTTATCGTGCGCGGGCAGGAATACCTCGTGGTGGCGCCGGGTTCGCAGATTAAAGTGGCAGATCCGGCAAAAAGCGGGGGCATGACGCAGATCATCGAGCAATTCGGCAATGTCGTGTTCAAGATCAAGAAGATGACGATGCCGCACTTTGCGGTCGAAACACCGTTCCTCGCCGCAGTCGTGAAGGGCACGACGTTCAGCGTCACGGTGACCGAACGCGGAGCCAGCGTGCAAGTGCTCGAAGGCAGGGTCGAGGTTGAAACCCGCGATGGCGGTGCCCGCTATCTGGTTTTGCCTAACGATATCGGCTCGGTGGCAGGGACCGCGCCCGGACGGCTTAACGTGCAGGGCCGCGAGACGCGCTCGATCGACTCGCCAACGGCAGGCGGCGGCGTGGCCGCGCCATCCGCGCAGATCCTTCAAGCCGAACCTGCGGCAGCATCAGAGCCAGCAGCGGCAGCAGAGCCAGCGGCAGCAGAGCCAGCGGCAGCATCGGCAGAGGTGGCGGCTGAGCCAGCCAGCGCCAATTCCCCGGCCGGCACGGTCATCGCAGAAACGGTGAGCGAACCCCCGGTCGCGCTTGGTAGCGTAACCAATGGCATGGTCTCCGGGTCGTTGCTCGCGGTTGCCTCGCCCGTTGCCATCCTTGCCTCTGCCGGGGCCTCCGGCGAAGACCGAGCGGGAGCAGCAGCAGAGAGCGAAAGCGGCGCAAAGGCGGCCAGCAGCAGCGCGCAAGGCGATGATAAGAGCGACAGCGGCAAGAACGGCAGCGCGCAGCAGAGCAGCACCTCGGCGCGCGGCGACGATACGCGTGGCCCGGTGAGATTGGCGCTCGCAGACAATGCAGGCGAGGACGGCAACAGCGGCAAGAACAATGGAAGCGACAAAGGCGATTCCAGCGACGACGGCGATGCGGAAGAAAGCGGCAATTCCGGCAAGAACAACGGGAACGACAAAGGCGATTCCGGCGACGACAGCGATGCCGATGACCGCGGCAATTCCGGCAAGAACAACGGGAACGACAAAGGCGATTCCGGCGACGACAGCGATGCGGATGACAGCGGCAACTCCGGCAAGAACAACGGGAACGACAAAGGCGATTCCGGCGACGACAGCGATGCGGATGAC
>NZ_CAMBTS010000092.1 GCF_945870625.1 Novosphingobium sp. Chol11
GCCATGAATGAAGCGCGCCCATGGTTCTATCAACGGTAATGTTGATAGAACCATGGGCAAGTACGAACCCTGCTTACTGGCTATCGGTTGCTCTCCAATGGCATATCGATGAGAGCCTCCCTGCGGCGGACAAGCGCGAGTTCCCGACAACGGGGGGCAATGTAGTGCAACGTCCCCTTCAGTTCCGGGCTTTCGTTGCGGGTTTGGGGAACGTGGGAAAAGCGTGCGGTTCGGCAGGGCGGGTTTGGTGTGCTTGGTTAGGTGGCGGCGCAATCGCTGGACTGAGCGGCAAGGAAGCGGTTCCTTCCGGCGCAACAGGCATGGCGAGCGGTGTGCCCGCCGGTAGCGGTCCGGCAAGCGCCCCAGACCAGACCTCAAGCGCAGGGCCGGAGCGCGCCGCCAAAGCCTATTCGCCGGTGGCCTGGTTCAATTGCAAAGGCATCGCTTCGTCATCTGAAGACGCACCCAGCAATCCGGCCAACTTCATCAAGAAGACCGATGGCGGCGACACGCCAGGAAGCAATCCCGAAGAAAAAGCCATCCTGCTCGCCTTGCCGGCGCCGTGCGATGGCAAGCCACCGAGAATGGCGGTTCTGGAAGCCACGTTGTTTTCAGCTGAAGACATTCTCAATGACCAGCAGGGAATCAATCTCCTCGATGGTCTCCACGCCTTTGTCGGCGCCAATTTCGTGTCCTCCACTGTCACTGGCAGCAACCCGTCGGTTACCAGAACCCTGACCACAGCGTTCGGCCTTGGGTCCGGCGCTGCCGGTGCAGACGGTATGCTGCAATATACCTTGAACGCGCATCGCCCCGCTCATCGAACCCCAGTGTCCAAGCATTGGGCAGTGCGCCAACCCGTCAATGCCGCTCGCAACCACTTTTTTCCAAATCGAAAGCCCCTCCCATGCTGAAAAGTCTTCTCGCCACGATCTCGGCGCTGGTGTTCACGACTACGGCCGCGCAGGCGGCCTGTGAAGACCCGTCCGGGCCGGGCTTGAACTGGGCCAACTGCACAAAGATCAATGTTGGTCCACGCGTTATCACGTACAATATGTACCCGACGAAGAGGATCGATCTCAGTGCTTACGATCTATCCAATGCGATCCTGAGCAGCGTCGATCTGAGCAGCGCGAACCTGACCAATTCCGTTCTTACGAACGCAGATCTTACCGGTGCAAACCTAAGTTTTGCGGTATTGGCCGGCGCAAACCTGGTGGGAGCAAACCTGTCCAGCACGTCCAATAAGGTCTCAACCAATCTGACCAATGCGAATTTGGCCGGCGCCAACCTGTCTCAGGCGAAGCTTATCCATGCCAACCTGACCCGTGCGAACCTGCAGAACGCGATCCTCGTTGGAGCGAACTTGGCTGATGCGGACTTGACCGGTGCGAACTTGCGCGGCGCTAACCTGAAGGGTGCCGTCTTGACCTTCGTGGTCGTTGGCCCCTTCACCGTCTGGACCACTGGCGGGTCCTGCTATGGGACCACGTGGCAAACCTGTAACTAAGATCAAGCCCACCCGATGGCGGAGTTTACAGTCCCGCCATGGAAAATGTGACTCCGTGGCGGGAAATGCGAATTGAATATCGCCAACAGCATCTTCGACCGGAATTCGGTGATCGCAAGTCCGACCCTGCTGCTGGTGGATCGGGTGGGAAGCACCTTTCTCACCGGGGCCAACCTGACGCTGGGGTTGCAAAGTGGCTTGCAGGGATCGGCGTCGCTTGCAGACAGGCCGATCGGCTTCTCGCTCGCGGTGATTCCGACATTCATCGACGACAACCATGCCATGCTTTCGATCCGCATGACGCGGTCATCGCTCCAGGTCGTTCCTCAGGAATTCATTTTCGACAGAAACTCGTTTGCGACCAATCACAACGTGATCGAAGTCAGCGCGGTCGTCGGGTTCAACGAACCGGTCATCCTCACCGGCTTTCAGGACCGGGAAAAGAACAAGCTTACCAATTCGGCGCCCATTCTCGGCCATATTCCGATCATTCAATATCTGTTCCGCAACAATCTGGTCCTGGATCAACAGAAACAGGTGATCTCGCTGATCACCTTGCGCCGACCCGATCGTGCCGACGCGTCGGGTTCGCAGGCGGCGCAAATGCTTCAGCAGATCAAGAACCATGACTCCAGCCAGATGGACCGGCAAATCGGATCGGCCTTCGGAGTCGAGCAGTTCAGCCGGATGGTTCGCGGAGACCTGCTGTTTCCGGCCTGGAGCAAGGATACCCCCAGCTTGTTGATCCGCGAGCTCAATTCGTATGGCTATTTGACCCCGACCCAGAACTAAGTCGTCGTAGCCAAGTGGATTCCAAAAAAGAATGACGGTTACAGGTGCGAAAACCCCTGAATTGCGCTCCACGTGTCTCATCAACCACGTCCTAGATCGCCCCCGCCTACCCCTTCGCGCGCGCCTTCTGCACAGCGCCGACTACAGCCACGATCACACCGCCGATGACAAGCCCGCACACGCCTGAAAATCCGGCATCTGCCAGCCAGTGGACGAAGCCGCTGCCGCCGCCTGCGTGTTCGATGAATTCGGGCGTGGCATGCAGGCCGTGGACGATGATGCCGCCGCCGACCCAGATCATCGCGGCGGTGCCCAGCAGCGACAGGAAGCGCAGCAGCCACGGCATGGCCCGCACAAGGCCGCGCCCCAGCGCGCGGAACGGCGAGTGGCGGTTCTTGGCGAGGTGCACGCCGATGTCGTCCATTTTCACGATCAGCGCGACCACGCCGTAAACGCCGACTGTCACCGCGAGCGCGACAAGCGCCAGCCCGGCGGCCAGTGTCCCGGCATTGTTCCAGCCGACGGCAATCGGCGCGCCTTTGGCGTCGGTGATCAGGTCGGCCAGCGCGATGGCCATGATCTCGCCCGAGAGGATGAAATCGGTGCGCACGGCCCCGGCGACTTTTTCCTGTTCTAGCAAGGCCGTGTCCTCCCCCGGCGCTTCGGGATGGAGATCTTCGCCCGCATGATGCCCGGAAGCAGCGTGGATGATCTTTTCTGCGCCCTCAAAGCAGAGATACGCGCCGCCGACCATCAGGATCGGGGTGATCAGGAACGGCGCAAACGCGCTGAGCAGTAGCGCGGCGGGGAGGAGGAACAGCAGCTTGTTGCGCAACGATCCGACCGCGATCTTCCAGATCATCGGCAATTCGCGATCAGGGGTGAAGCCGGTAACGTAAGTGGGGGTGACGGCGGCGTCGTCGATCACCACGCCGGCGGCCTTGGCCCCCGCCTTGGTCGCGGCCACGCCGACATCGTCGATCGAGGCGGCGGCAAGTTTGGCGATACCTGCAATATCGTCGAGGAGGGCGGCGAGGCCGGAGGGCATGGGCAATCCTGCGTGAGCGAAAACACTGGCTGCGACCTTGGCATCCCGCGCCGCTCTCGGCTAGTGGGCGCACGAGGAGTTTGGGTCATGATGAGCATTTGGCGCGGAATGGCGGGTCTTGGCGCTTGCTTGCTCGCAGTGGGCATGGCGGGCTGCGCCGGGCCGATCGAAACCCGTTCCGGCCTGACCGGGACGGCTTTGCCTGCCAATGCCGCAGTCGCACTGGCGGTGTCGCACGAGCAGGACGGGCCGTTGGTGGACGCGGTTCGCCGCGCAGTGGCCGAGCAATTGGCGGCGCGGGGGCACCCGGCCGACGCTGAGGGTGCGGCGCGCGTGGTGGTTACATTTGCCGAGCGCCCCGCGTCGCTCGAAGTGCTGGCGGCGAAGGGCGCTGTGCTTTCGGCGGCGAAACGGCGCAGAGCCATGCAGAACTGCGCCGACCGCACGTTTCGCCTGACGCTCGTGGCCGAACGAACAGGCGAGGCCCCCAGCCGCGCCTGGGCCGAGGAACACCACTGCAAGGCCGCACCCGGGAGCAGCATCGGCGCGCTGGCGGCGCAAGCCGCGGCGGCATTGGCGGGCAAGACCAGCGCGCGCCCGGCTTTGCGCAGCGGGCAGGACTGACGATCAGTCTTCGGGCGAGGCGAGCGGCAGGGTGATCCGAAATTCGGAGCCGAAGCCATCGTGATAGGTGTGGCTGGCCTCACCGCCATGGCGCAAGGCGGTGGTCTGAACAAACGCGAGGCCAAGGCCGACGCTGCCCGTGCCATCGGCGGGCCGGCCATCGGCATAAAGTGCAAAGGGCGCAGCCTGCCGCCCGGGCGGCATCGCGGGGCCGGGGCCGGAGACGCTGAGCACGGCCTGTTCGCCTTCCGCTGCGACCGTATAAGTGACCGTGGCGTCTGGCGGGGCGAACTTGACCGCGTTTTCAAGCAGATTGATCGCCGCGCGCAAAACCATGCTGCGGTCGCCCATGATCCAGATCTCGTCGGCACCGCTGCCTTCGTGCATAGTCACACCGCGCAAGCTGGCGCGCGGCCAGACCATGTCGGCGGCCTCGCGCGCGATGTCGCTGAGGTCGACCGGTTCGAATGTGATCGAACGCCGCCGCGCGCGCGCCAACTGGACGAAATCGTCGGCGAGCCGAAGCGCGTGGCGGGCATGGGCGCGAATATGCTCGATGGTCGCGCCAGAGAGCGGCAAAGCCCCCGATGGCCCGCCCGCGATCTGCTCGGTTTCAAGCAGCGTGACGATCGCGGCATTGGGGGAGCGGATATCATGCGAGAGGAATTGCAGGATGTCGTCGCGTTCATCGGCAATGCGCCGCAACTCGGACACATCGGCGAACGATACGATCTCATAGCCATCGGGCAGGCTGGAACTGGTCTTGAGAAACGATCGCCCCGCCGCATCGCGCAAGAGGCCGTTTTCACCTTCCTGTGCTGACATCACTAGCGCGGTCAACTGATCGATCTGGCGGCCGGTCGCGCTTTCGCCGAACAGGGCGGCGGCGGCGCGGTTGGCGAGCACAACGCCGCCATCCGGCCGGACCACACAGATCGCGGCTGGCAGCGCCTCGACCGCCTCGCTCACGAAATTGCGCAAGGACCTTAGCTGCTCGATGACATGGTCGAGCCGATTGGCTTCATTGGCGATGAAATCACCGCCCTGCGCGGATAGGCGAGGCGAGAGCACGATGCCCGGTTCACTGGCCAGCGCCGAAGTTCGCGCGATGATGAAGGCGTTCATGGCCGCCAGCCGCCGCCAGCCCCACAGGACATAGGCCATCGCCAGCGCCGTCAGAGCAACCGCAGGCGCAATCCACAGATGCGCCAGCACGAGCGCCGCCGCGCTGACGCCGAGCATGGCAACCCCGAGCGCGATGGCCAGCGCGAAGCTCGCCGCCGGGGTCAGCCGCAAGAATCCGGCCATCAGCAACGCCAGCGGGATCATGGCCAGCAAGGCCGCCAGCGGGGGCGGCAGCGTACGGATTCGGCTATGCGTCAATTGGGTATTGACGATGTTGGCCTGTATCTCCGCGCCGGAGAGCAGCCCGCCAGCCCGCTCCGGAACAGAGTGGACATCTCCAAGGCCGGCGGCAGTTGCACCAACCATGATCAACTTGCCATAAACCAGCGCGCGGGGCACCTCACCGGCGGCCAGATCGGCAAACGAGACGCGGCGAAAGCTATCGCGGCCCGCATAGTTGATCAGGAACGGGCTGTTCGCGCTGGCGGCGTTTGGCGATGCGCCGGTAAACCGGCCAAGCATCAGCGCGGTGAGGCTGGGCAGCGCGCCTTGCCCCTTGGCTCCGGCGCTATCGGCGCGGCGGATCACGCCATCGCCATCGGGCACAAGCTCGGCCTCGCCGATGCCCGCAGCGGATTGCACCAGCAGCAGCGGCGGGCGGGTGATACCATGCACGCGCCCGGCAGCATCGCGCTCCTGCAGCGCGGGCAGAAACACCGGCGCGGCATTGGCGAGCGCGGCGGCGAGCGCGGCGTCATCAGCCGATGGTTCGAGGAACAGCACATCATAAGCGATGGCCGCCGGGCGATAGGTCGCCAGTGTGCCAAGCAGGCGGGCATGCTCGCGGCGCGGCCACGGCCACCGGCCCAGCGCTTTGAGGCTTGCCTCGTCGATCTCGACAATCAGGATCGCATCGTCGGCCTGCGGCGTGATCAATTGCGAGGCTACATCGTAAATCTTGTGGTCGATGAACGCCAATCGCCCGTGGATGCTGGCCAGCCAGATGAACAGGCCGGCCGCCAGAGCGACCAGCGACCATTCCAGATACAAGCGCTGGCGGATCAATCAGCGTTCCTGCGGCGCAACGGTCAGCTTTTCGAAGGGCAGCCAATTTTCGATGGTGCCTTCGCCGGTGGTTTGGCGCAAGCCCACGCGCCAGCGATAGACCCCCGGTGGCAGATGGCGAAGCGCGAGGCTCTCGTCGGTAAGGCCCGCCTCGTCGATCATCAGCGGGCCGTCCGGCGCGTTCGGACCAAGCTGGAAGTGATAGATGCGGCTGCCCTCGCCCTGACCGCCCCAGGCAAAGCGCAGCGTGTCGGCATCCATGCTGGCCGATGCGGCAAGGCCGGCCAGCACGCGGCGCATCGCGAAGGTTTGCGCCATGCCTTCAAGGCCGGAGGATGCCGCCGCACTGATCCGCACGAACAGGCCGCCGTTCGGAATATCGGCGAAGGCAAACTGGCCGGTGTCGTTGCTGGCCTCTGCAAGCACGGCGGCGAAGCTGGAATCCTGCGCGATCTGGAGATGATAGCCGCGCGCACCGGCCAGCGGCGCGGCGGCGAGCCGGACCAGCGGATCGACCTGAACTTTGCCGGGCGAGAGCAGATCGGGGGCTGGAAGTAGCGCCTCGGGCGTGATGGTGCCTGCAGACGTGATGACCGCGCCGAAGCCTTGTGAAAGATCGGTCGGCGCGGCGTTTTCATCGGCGCTGGCGGCGACGGTTCCTTCGAGCACCTCGGCCAGCGAGATCTCATCGGTGAAACCGACGCGAAACTGGGTACCGCGCACCGCCGCGATGGCGCGGGGGGTGCGGATGCGGAAGCGGTTGTTCGCGTTCTCGCCTAGCGGCGCGGCCTTGATCTCGGCTTTCCCGCCAGCGACGGTGAAATCATAGTCGATGCTGTTTGTCAGCAAGACGCGGCGCAAATGGTCGATGCGCAAACTTGTGCGCGTGGGCAGCGAAGTGCGCGAGCCATTGGGCAGCGTGATGGCGACAAAGCCATCCGCTCCGGTTTCCAGCACGCTGCCCTGCTCAACCGGCGCGCCGACCTGCGGGACAATGTCCTGCGCGCCGCGGCGTAAGCGCACCGATCCGCGCACCGCCACCAGCCGCGCGGTCAGCGGTTCGGTTTTGAGCAACGCAAAGGGGATGCGCAGCCAGGTGCCGACAGGGATGCGGCGCGGGTCCGCAATCTTGTTGAGCAGCTGCACGGTCCGATAATCGGAGGGCCGCATCAGATAATGCCGGGCCAGCGTGTAGAGGTTCTCGCCGCGCCGGACTGCATAGTTCACAACGGTTTTCTTGGCGGGACTCTCGGCAATTCGCTCACCATGCGGCGCGGCCAAAACTGGAGCAGCCAAAACTGGCGCAATCTGTGCGGCGCTGCAGGCAGCAGCAATCGAGACGGCGCACATTGCGCCGCGCAAGGCACGCATGATCAGCATGACTCCAGCCGGTAGCCATAGTTGAATACGGTCTGGAGACGGTAGCCATTGTCAGAGCGCAAATGCAGCTTGGTTCGCACGCGCGAGACATGCATGTCGAGCGTGCGGGTCGAGAGCTCGGCGACCGTTTTCCAGACGGCCTCCATCAGATAGCGGCGCGAGAGGGGCCGGTGCATGTTGCGAAACAGCACATAGGCCAGCGCAAATTCCTTTGCGGTCAGCACGATGGGTTCATCATGCAGCGTGACGATGCCGTGCAGGCGATCAAACACGTAGACGCCAAAGCTTTCATAACGGCCCGCCGGCGCGCGCAAGCGCGAGCGCCGCAGCACTGCCTTGACCCTGGCCGAAATGACGACGCTGGATTCGGGCTTGACGATATAGTCGTCGGCCCCGGCCTGAAGCGCGGCGGCGACATCATCCTTGTCGGACCGGCTGGTGACCATGATCACTTGCGGGCACGGTTCGAGATGGTGCTGCACCCAGTCGAGTATTTCCATGCCGGTCATATCGGGCATGTTCCAATCGAGCAGCAGGAGGTCGAACGATTCGCGGCCCAGCATGGTCAGCAGGTCGCGGCCGCTGCGAAAAACATCGCAGTTGCAGCCGTCCGCTTCGAGCAGGCGCGACAGGAATTCCAGCATGGTATGGTCGTCATCGACGATCCCGATGCGCATCTGTCTCCTTGCCGGTTCCCCTCTGGGCCCCGTCTGCTTGCTGCTCCGCCCGCCTGATAAGGTCTGCTTGCTGCAGTGTATCTGCTGCAGTCAGCGTGCCGGATGTTGGGGATGCGTAGGTGCAATTCGCCGTTTGTATAATGCTAGCTGCGGCTAATTTACATGTTTTTACACGCTGTCATCGGGTCTGATGGTTAAGCTCTCTCCCCGCAATAGTTCGGGGCACCATGGGAGCAGGCTTGGTGGCAAATAAGCAAGACATCGCTGTGGCTATGCACGACCGGACCAATACGACCGAACCGCAGCGTCGGCAACGCAAAAGCATGTGGACCGGATTCGCAGTCGCAGGGCTGATCTCGGTTTGTTTGTGGCTGGGGATGATCGCCAGTGTTTATTGGATGACATGACACTGACTGCGCATCTTGTACTAAAATCGCCTGGTTCAACCGAATACTTTGAGATTATGTGCGGCGGTTTTCTGTCTGACTGTGATCCGCTGCATCAACCTTGCGGGTTTGCCAGCACATAAACCGGCTGGCGCAGCACGCGGCTCTTGCCGCTGACTTTGAGCGCAATGGGCGCTTCGATGCGGATTTTCAGCGTGGCGGCTTGCTCGGGGTCAAGCTCAAGCCGGTAATCCCCGGCCGCCAGCCGTTCGAACAAGTAGAAGCCATCAGATTCGGTGCGCGCCGATGCCGCGATGGTGCCATCGGGCCGCACCATGCGCAGGCGCAAGCGCGAGACCGCGCGGTCTGCGCTGCCGCTGCGGAAATAGGCCGTACCCTCGACATCGCTGAGCGAGACGATGGCAAAGTCGCTGACATGGACGCGGCCCGGGCGGGGCACCAGTTCGATCCCCGGGCGGGCCGCGGCCAGCGTAATGTCGGGCAGGCTATCGGCATCGACCCGCACCGAGGCGCGGGTGCCGTCGCCCAGCCCGGCGATCAGCGCGCGGCCCGCCGCGTCGGTCTTGGTCTCCTCGGTGCCCGAAAGGAACGTCACATCCGGCACGGGCGGCTCGCCCGGATCGAAGTGGCCGTTGCCGTTATCGTCGGCAAAGGCGCGCAGCGCCGCCGCCAGCCCGGGCCGGGCGAGGAACATCCGCCCCGTCAGCGGATTGCGCCCGAAACTGACGCCGAGGCGCATCGTGAGGCTATAGTGGCCCGATCGCGCGCCATAGCTGCCGTCAAACGCCAGCGAGGCCGCGCGCAGGCGGTGGATGGCCGAAAAGCCAAGCGTCGTTTCATGGTCGGCCAGCGTGTGCGAAACGGCGGCGCGCAGCTCGGTGCGCGGGCCAAAGCTGCGATCGGCAGCAATCGTCGCGGCGATCAGCTTCGGGCCCGGGATGATCCCATAATCGAAGCTGGCGCGAAGGCGCGTGCGTGAACCGCCCAGGGTAGCCAGATCGAACGAGCCAGTGAGACGGCTGGTAGCGGCGCTGTTGAGAGCGCCTTGGGGCGAGCGTTGCCCGGAATATTCCAGCGTATTGGACAGGATCAGCCCGCTGAGCGGCAACGAAGCGCGCAGCGCGGCGTCAGTCAAGCCGCGGCCATCAGCAAATTCGATCCGGCGCAGCCGCGCGGTGAGCGGCAGCGCGCGCGAGGCCCCGGCCGCGCCGAGCTGGAGCGTGGCATTCAAGTTCAGCTCGGTTGCGCGGCGCAGCGGATCGGCGGTAAAGGCGCGCACCTCGTCGATCGCGCCGCCGGAATACTCGGCGTGATTAAGCGCATAGGCCACGCCGAAAAGCTTGCCGCCGACACCGACTTCGGCGCTTTTGCCGCCGCCATCCTGCACCCCCAGATCGAGCCGCAGCGCGGTTGAGCCCAGCCCGGTGCGCAAGCCGCCCGTGACCAGCCAGCGATTGCGCCACGCGCCGATGGCCCCGGTTTGATAGAATCCTGCGCCGAGCGACGCTGTGAGGGCGCGGGAGATGCCATAGCCGATTTCGGCCGAGCCGCGCCACGCGCCGTAATCCTGGCCCGGGATGAAGCGCGGGCCGCGCACCCCCAGCAGATTGACGTCGCGCTGCGCCGCGCCGAGGCTGTAGACAAATTGCCCCGGGGCGAGCCGCCCGTCGCCCACGCTGATCCGGCGCACGACTTCGCGGCGCTGGCCCTGCGGGCCATAAAACACCAGCCGGAATACATTGAGCCCGAAATCGACCGGCACTTGCAGAAACTGATACTGCCCGTTGATCGCGCGGGCGGTCGATCCGATCAGGGTGTTGTTGCGATAGAGCTCGACTTCGTAGCCCGTTGCCAGATCGCCGCGCAGATCGATGGAATCGAAGATCGAGGCTTGCTCCAGCGGCGTGTTGGTGATGAAGGCGCCGCGTCCGCCGATCCCGCGCAGGCCGACCGGCAGGGCGGCGGTGGAAACATCGCCGAGCTGGAATTCGGTCGCTCCCAGCGGCCCGAGCAGATCGCCATCGGGATCGCGGCGGCCCAGCTCCAGCCGCGCGGCGGTGAGCCCGTCGCGGCTGGATGCGCTGGCAAAAACCCGCGCGGTCATGAACGCCAGATCGCCGGCAAAGCGAAAATCGCCTTCCACCCGCGCGCCTTGCTGATCATCGGCAATGGCGCGCAGTTCGGCCTCGCTCAGCGGGAAAGTCGCCGCGCGCCATGGCGTTTCCTCGCGGGCAAACCCTTTTGCGGGCCCGCGCGCGGCGCGCCCGCCAAGCCGTTCGCGCAAGGCTTCGCGGATCTGGCGCTCTTCGAATGGAAACGGTTCGCGGGTTCTGACCGCCACCGTCTGGCTGCGCAGATCGACTTTGAGATCGAGCGGAAACAGGGCGGCGAGGCGCTCCGCGCGCAGATAGAGCTCACCTTGATAGGCCACCGCATCGGCGCGGCCGAGCGCGACCGGCTGGCCCGCGACCATCAGCGTGCCCGCGCGCAGATTGAGCACCAGCGTGCGCTTTTCATCCAGGAACCAGCCGCTGGCATAATTGCCCTCGTCGCTGATCGCGATGGGCAGATCGAGGAAGCGGGTGAGCGCGCCGAGCGGCAGATAGACCCCGCTGCGCAGGCCATAGCCGGTGATCGTATCGCTGAGCTCGCCCTGACCGGTCTCGATCTGGAGAATCAGCTCGTCCTCGTCGCTGAGCACCGGCGCGGGGCCAGACGCGGGCGTGCTGTTCGCGACGCCGCCGCCGCTGCTGACGGGGGCCGGGGCGAGCGCAGTGGCCGGGGCGAGCACGGTGCGCGCGGTTTTGGAAGCTATGCCCGCCGAAGCGGCGATCACCGGCTTGGTGGCGGGTTGGCCGAAGGTGGGCTCGGGCATGTCCATGCGGGCGCGCGGGATGCTGCGCGCGGCGCGGTGAGGGGCGGGGGATGGGGCAGAGGATAAGCCGGGGGATGGGGCAACGCGCGAAGGAGGCCGCGCTTCGTTCGAGGCGAGCTTGATCGTGGCGGGCGGCGGCGGCGGCGAAACTGAAGCCGGCGGAGAAGGTGGGGGCGCGGGTGCCAGTTCTTCAGGAGACGTGGCCGCCGAAGAGGCGGGAAGCGGGGCGGGGGCTTTGCCGAATGCCGGTTCGGGCAGGCGCTTGGCAGCCGTCACCGCCACTTCGGGCGCGGATGTCGCCTCGCCTGCCTCTGGCATGGCGGGCAGGGGTACAGCCTCGATCCGGGCCCGCTGCGCCTGGGACGGAGCAACCGCTTCGGCCAGAAAGACGCGTTCGGGTTGCACGCTTAGCGGCAGCACGGGGTCGGCCAGGGCCAATTCGGGCAAGGCAGCAGCAGGCGTCAGCGGCGCGGCAGCAAGGACCGACATGGGGGCATCACCGGGCACTGCGCGCCCGCTTGCGGCAACGGGCGGCGCGGCAACATCGGTTTCGGCGGGAAGGGCGGCCCCAGGCTCATTCGAGAGCACCTGATCGGACAGCGCCTGATCGGGCGGGACCAAATCAGGCAAGCGCTGATCGGGCTGAGATTGGGGAAGCGGGGGTTGGGGCCGCAGGGAAAACGGCAGCGGCGAAAGCGGCGCTACCGCTGCCGCAAGCTGGCGCGAGGCGGGGGCAGCAATCTCAGCAGGCGGTGCGCGCCGCGCGCGGCGCAGCCCCGGCTTACGGGCCACTGGCGGCGCGCCGGCGGCAAAGCGGGGTTCAGGAACCGCCGCCTTGGGCTTGATCTTGTGCGCTTCGGGCGGGCGGGCCGGGGCGGGCGCGCCGGGCTTGGCGTCCTGCGCGTCGCGCATGGCATCGCCCGCCAACACGAGCGTTGCCCCCAGCATGGCGCGGGCCAATCCTGCTCCCTGCCCCGAACTGACCTGCCCCGCACTGCCTGGCCCTTTACCCTCCGGGTCCAGACCTGCAGGCTCCGGACTGGCGCGCGCAGGGTCCCCCTCGCGGCTGCTCACGGCACGATGAATTCCTGTTTGGCGAGGGTCTTGCCGGGTGCCG
>NZ_CAMBTS010000093.1 GCF_945870625.1 Novosphingobium sp. Chol11
AGCCATGAGGAAGGATCTCCTTGCCTCTCCGGCTCCTATCCATGGCACCATCGCGCCGCCAAGGGGCCTCGCCGCTGCTAACTGAGCAGCACTCTCAATTGCGCGGAGTCCATGGGAGCGACCTGCTTGCATCCGCCAATGCACCATTCATTCATGGCCCCGGACCTTGGCATGATGCCAAAAATCAGGATCGCATAAAACTCACCCGAAGCCGTAATCAGACCCATAATATAAGGATTTACCGAGCTTTTCTTGAACTTTGACTGCACGACCGCTATTTCTGCCGTAGGCCATGCCGCGAACGGATTAAATGCGGTGGTATTGGCTTCCATCGTGGCCAGAAATTGGGATTTTACTCTGGCATTGGCGATCGGGTTGGTATCGATCGTGCCGATATGCCCGATAAAAACCTGGCCGGTGGAAGAAGTCCACCGCGCAAGCGGGCAACCGCTCATCCACCCAGTCAGCGTGTCCTGAGCCGGCGCGGGCATGTAGGCGGTGCCGCCCGGCATATAATCAAGCCAACTGTGCGCGATGGGCTGCCGCATGGTCAACCCAGTGGTCGAAACATTGACTGTCATGAACTGCGCGTTGACCAGCTCGCCGTCGAGGCCATCATAGGTCATGGCATTGGGCGGGTTCCTGCTCAGGGCAAGATCGCCCGTAGTCGAATCGGGCGCATCGTAGGGCTTTCGCCAATTCACCCTGATTCCAGGCTTCAGGTATCGCTCAATCACGGCGGAGTCCTTCCAATTCGCTCAGGAAAATTTCGGGCTACGATTTCGGCAGACAAGATCAGGGAGACGACCGTCGAACAGACTAAGCGAACCCCATGCTGGTCCACAACCATTTTGTGCTTGCTCTAGACCCCTGAACGCGACGGGGCGCGGCTTCATCATGCGAGAGGGCACGCGCTCAAAATTCGCTGTCCTACAAGCGATGGCCTGCAATAGGGGGCCGCATGCTCTGCAAACTTGGTCAATCCCGTGAGCGTCGGCGCAAACGCGCCACTTCCCGCCAAACCGTTCCCGCCATGAGTGCCCGAAAAGGGCCCCCGAGTTTATGCTCTGGACTGTGTCAACTATGTCAACTTAGGCTCGAAACGCCGCCTTCAGCCAGTGCTGCAAAAGCTTCCGCCGCAATGGGCCCGGAGCGCAAAAAACCCTGAAAAAGATCGCAGCCCTCGATGAGCAGGATCGCCAGTTGTGCTTCGTTCTCCACACCTTCGGCGATCACTTTCAGATCGAGTGCGCGCGCCATCGCCGCCATCGCTGCCAGGATGGCGCGGTCGCGCGGGTCGCCGGCCACGTCCTTCACCAGCGAGCGGTCGAGCTTGAGCGCCTGCAGCGGCAGCGCTTTCAAAGCGCGGAAATTGGAAAAGCCGGTGCCGAAATCATCGAGCGCCACGCTCACGCCGATCTCGGCCAGATCGCGCAGCGCAGCGGCGCAGGCTTCGAAGTCGGTGATCAAGGTTTGCTCGGTAATCTCAATGGTCAGCCGCTCGGGCGCAAAGCCGGTATGCTCGATAATCCGGCGCATCGTTCCAGCAAAATCGCCCACCGCGAAATCCTCGGCGGTGACATTGAGCGACAGCCGGAGCGGTGTGGGCCACGTCGCGGCGATGCCCAGCGCGCGCGCCGCAATGTGGCGCGAAAGCTGCGCGACATGGTCGCCCCGGTCGGCCACGGCAAACAGCGTCTCGGCCGAGATCCGGCCAAAGGTGGGGTGCTCCCAACGCGCCAGCGCCTCTGCCCCTGCCAGCGCGCCGCCGCTCACGGTGAACTGCGGCTGAAACAGAATGGCGATCTCATCGCGGTGCATCGCGCCCAGCAGGTCGCCTTCGAGGCTGGCGGCGCTGCGCCCACGCGCCGGGTGGCTGCCATCGGCCCACAGCACGCGCCGCCCGCTGCGCCGCTGCAGATCGCTGGCGACTTGTTCCAGCCTGTCGAGAAGCGCCGCCCCGCGCTCGCCCGGCCGCCCACGCAAGAGCGCCGTGCGCGGCGCGAGCGACAACCGCTCGCCGTCCAGCGCCAGCGGGCGGGCGATCGTGCGGCCCAGCACTTCGGCCAGCCATTGCCAGCGCTCGCGGCTCAGCGCCTGACGCGAGGCAACCAGAAACTCGCCCCCTGCGGTGCGCGCCACAAGCGATTGTTCCTCGATCTCGGCGGAGACAAAATCGGCGATGCGGCGCGCCACTTCGACCAGCGCGCGGTCCCCGCCCGCTTTGCCATAAGCCTGATTGACTGCCTGAAAGCGCGGCAGGCTGACCAGCATGGCCTGCACGAAACCGGCGGACCCGGCGTCATCGAGCCAGGTCTGGGCCGTCTTGATCCCGGCGAGGCCGGTCAGCACATCGCGGTCTCCCGCGGTCAACAGAACGCTTGCATCCATCGCCGCAGGGCATAAGCGATGTGCGTGAGGAAATCATCACCGCAGTTCCATTCGGGATTGCGCCACTTTGGGGCGCTTCATATCTCCCCGGAAATAATGGCCGAGCATGCCCGAATACGAACGCCTTGCCCTAATCGCCTCCCCCACCGACCGCGCGCAGGAAGCCGAGACCGCGCTGCGAGCAGCACATGAGTGGGCACCGCTGGAAGAGGCCGATGCCGTGGTCGTGCTCGGCGGCGACGGGCTGATGCTGCAAACGCTGCATGCCATGCTTGATGACGACCGTGTCGTGCCCGCCTTCGGGCTCAATCACGGCACTGTCGGCTTTCTGATGAACCGCGCCAAATCAAGCCGACCATTGCGTGATCGGATCGCACGGTCGCGCTCCATCGCGGTTTCGCCATTGCTGATGGAAGCGGTGACGAACACTGGCGAGATGTTCACCTCGTGGGCGATCAACGAAGTGTCGCTGCTGCGCGAGACCCGCCAGACCGCCAAGCTCGAGATCGCCGTCAACGGCAAAGTGCGCATGGCCGAATTGTCTTGTGATGGGGTGCTGGTGGCCACGCCAGCGGGTTCGACCGCCTACAACCTCTCGGCCAATGGCCCGATCCTGCCGCTGTCCAGCGCAATGCTCGCGCTCACGCCGATCAGCCCGTTTCGCCCCCGGCGCTGGCGCGGGGCTATCTTGCCGGAGACCTATGACATCGTTTTTCGGGTGCTGGATGCGGTCAAGCGGCCGGTTTCGGCTGTGGCAGACCAGAAGGAAGTGCGCGATGTGAGCCAGGTGCGCGTCCGCGCCGCGCGCGAGCATCAGCTGACTTTGCTCTTCGATCGCGGCCAGAGCCTCGAGGAGCGCATCTTTGCCGAACAGTTCATGGTTTAAGCCGCACGGTCGCCGCCGGGCGATAAATAGAGCGCTGTAACATGGCGCTGAAACAGGCGCTTGCCAAACGGCCATCGCCTGCTATTAGCGCCCTCCTGTCCCGGCGAACCGGGAATGGTCCCTGATAGCTCAGCGGTAGAGCTCTCGACTGTTAATCGAGTGGTCGTAGGTTCGAATCCTACTCAGGGAGCCACCTAGGCGGTGGTCACACGCGGTGGCGCGTCTGTCTCATGAACGAGAGGCCGCAGCTTACACGCGGGACGCTGGGGCGGCGTCCGCAGCGCGAATGCGCGAGGCGCGGCAATCCGCAGATGGGTTCCATCTGCGGACACCGTGAAGGAGCCGGCATTCCGGACTTGCAGCAAGCCCGAGCACTAGTTGATTAGAGCTTGCCGTCCGAAGCGTTGTTCATGCGGCCAGAGACCAGCGTGAAGGTGTTCGACAGCGAATTGCCCAGTGCGCCCATGGCGGAAATCGCTGCAACAGCAATCAATGCGGCGATCAGGCCGTATTCGATCGCGGTAGCACCACACTCATCGTTCAGCACAGACTTGAAAACAGACATGGTTAGACCTCCCGGCTCACTTCGATGGCCTTTCACTCGCATAAACGTCCTGCCAAAAAATTAACGGCGGCAGTTCAAAAGCTGCGCCGACAGGCTTCTTGGTCAAGCTTGTGACAGGCTCTTCTCAATGCAACCTGCCGGTCCGGCCATCGATCACCGCGTCGAGGACGGCAGGATGGAGCGGTGCATCGAAGCGCAAGCCGGCGGTGAAACCGGCGCTCCATTCGACCACGGCATGGCGCGGTTCAAGACCCGGCAGGGTAAGCCATAAAGCGGTCCCGGGCCGCAGCGATTCCATCGTGGAAATGCGCGCAGAACAGGAGGTTAAGTCGGTCAGGCTAACCTTGGCCCGCAGCACGCCGCGCCGGTAGCTGGCCTCGATCAACCGTCCGAAATCGGCGGAATCCCAAGGATTTACCGCTTCACTTCCCATGTGCTTGACGAGCATGACAGGCTGATCCTTCATCCGTGTTCTATGGATAGAAGGACGGCGCGTTAACCGCCGATTTCAGCGCCGCGGGCATCAGAAAAACGCACTTCGGATTTTACTTAGGCCGCCAGCAACTTTTTTGCGCCGATCGGGGCTGATTGATCGGCACGCAGGTAGTGGTCAGGCCAATGCTCCGTGGCAGTGCTTGTACTTCTGGCCGGAGCCGCAGGGGCACGGCGCATTGCGAGCGATGTCCGTGGTTGCGTAAGGATTGTCAGCCTTGGTTAACGGCGCGAACGGCGGCGCACCGGTCGGTTGGCGCATGGCCGGGTGCGAATCGTCTTCACCGGTCAGCGGATCAAGATGACTGGTCAGGAAGTCGGGCAGTTCCGGCAACTGGAACTCTTCGGGCTGGCGCATGCGGATCTCGCTGGTCATCAAAATGCGCGTCACATCCTCGCGGATTGCGTCGAGCATTTTCTCGAACAGCCCGAACGCTTCCTGCTTGTATTCGTTGATCGGAGTCTTTTGGGCATAGGCACGCAGGAACACCACCTGACGCAGCGCATCGAGTGTGGCCAGATGCTCCTTCCAGTGATGATCGAGCCGTTCGAGCAGCACCGACTTTTCAAGGTTGCGCCATGCCGCCGGATCAACTTCCAGTGCCTTGCCCGCCATATGGGCGTCAGCCAGTTCGGCGATGCGCTCTTCGATCACTTGCGGCTCAAGCGCCTCTTCCTCAAGCCAGGCGGCCAGCGGAACGTCGAGGCCGAGCACATCGCGCACTTTTTCGCTCAGCGCCGGAATATCCCATTGCTCAGGATAAGACCCCGGAGGACAGGCATCGCCGACAATCACGTTGACCGTATCCTGCCGCATATCGAGTACCACATCATCGACCGCATCGGCGTCCATGATATCGGCACGCTGTTCGTAGATCACCTTGCGCTGGTCGTTCATGACGTTGTCGTATTCGACGACCTGCTTGCGCGTATCGTAATTGCGCGCCTCGACCTTCTTCTGTGCGGTCTCGATGGCTTTGGAGAGCCAGCGTGAACCGATTGCTTCGCCATCGGCAAGGTTGGAATTCATCATGCGTGAAAACAGCGTATCGGGGCCGAAGATGCGCAGCAGATCATCTTCGAGGCAGAGATAGAACTTCGAACGGCCGGGATCGCCTTGGCGGCCAGAGCGCCCGCGCAGCTGGTTGTCGATGCGGCGGCTTTCGTGGCGCTCGGTGCCGATCACGCAGAGCCCGCCTACCTCAAGCACTTTGGCCTTGCCCTCGGCCACTTCCGCCTTGATCCGGGCTACTGCTGCGTCGCGCTCGGGCCCGCCGGGCATGTCGCCCAGCTCATCCTCGACGCGGAACTCGAAATTGCCGCCAAGCTGGATATCGGTGCCGCGCCCGGCCATGTTGGTGGCAATCGTCACCGCGCCGATGCCGCCGGCCTGCGCCACGATCCGCGCTTCCATTTCATGAAAGCGGGCGTTGAGCACGCTGTGTTCGACGCCTTCGGTCTTGAGGAATTCCGAGAGCAATTCGGACTTTTCAATCGACACCGTGCCGACCAGCACCGGCTGACCGGTCTCGCTGCGCTCGCGGATCAGCCGGGCGATGGCCTGAAACTTGTCGCGGGTGTTCTTGTAGAACTCGTCTTCTTCATCGACCCGCTGAACCGGGACATTGGTCGGGATGGTGACGACGTTCATCTTGTAGATGTCAAAGAATTCTGCCGCTTCGGTCGCGGCAGTGCCGGTCATGCCCGAAATCTTGGGATACATGCGGAAGAAGTTCTGGAAGGTGATCGTGGCCATGGTCTGGTTCTCAGGCTCGATCTGGACGCCTTCCTTGGCTTCGACTGCCTGATGCAGGCCATTGGACCACCGGCGCCCTTCCATCATTCGCCCGGTGAACTCATCGATGATGATGATCTTGTCGTCGTTGACGATGTAGTCGATGTCGCGCTTGAACATGACGTTGGCTTTGAGCGCCTGATCGAGATGGTGCACCACCATCGTGTTTTCGACGTCATAAAGGTTCGAGCCGATCAGCAGGCCGTTCTCCTCCAGCTTGCGCTCGACCCATTCCACGCCTTCCTCGGTCAGCGTGATGTTCTTGGTTTTCTCGTCCGCCTCGTAAAGCTTGGGTTCGATCTGTTTGACCACGGCATCGACCGAGACGTAGAGATCGCTGCGGTCGTCTGATGGACCCGAAATGATCAGCGGCGTACGCGCTTCATCGATCAGGATGGAATCGACCTCATCGACAATCGCGAAATTGAACGGACGGTGCACCATCTGGGCGCGCTCGTGCTTCATGTTGTCGCGCAGATAGTCGAAGCCCAGCTCGTTGTTGGTCGCATAAGTGATGTCGGCGTTGTAGGCTTCGCGCCGGGCGTTCTCGCCCATGTCGGGAACGACGATGCCATAAGTCAGGCCGAGGAAGGTGTAGATCTGGCCCATCCATTCGGCATCGCGGCGGGCGAGGTAATCGTTGACGGTGACGACATGAACCCCCTTGCCCTCCAGCGCATTCAAATAGACCGCGAGGGTTGCCACTAGCGTTTTGCCCTCACCAGTGCGCATTTCCGCGATCTCGCCCCGGTGAAGCACGATGCCACCGACCATCTGCACATCGAAATGCCGCATGCCGAGAACGCGCCGCGATGCCTCGCGGCAGGTGGCGAAGGCTTCAGGCAGGATATCATCGAGCGTCCGCCCATCGGCCAGAAACCCGCGTAGCTTCTGCGTTTGCGCGCTCAGTTCCGCATCGTTCAGCGCCTGCATCTCGGGCTCGAACGCCGCGATGGCGCGGACGATCTTGTCGAGCGATTTGACGTAACGGTCGTTGGACGAGCCAAAGATGGTGCGGGCAAGAGCGCCTAGCATGTTGGGGGTTCCTGACAGGGTGATGAAGTGGCGAGCGCCGGGCCTGAGCGGCGCGGGCTGGGTCGATGAGAGAAAAGCGAACGGTTGCCGCGGGTAGCCAGCGCGCTATTCCAGCGGGCGGTCAGTCAGCGCGATGCTGCACGCGGTGGCCACGGCTGCAAGCGGCAGAGGCGCATTGGGGCGATTGCGCAACGGATGGCTCGGCAGAGGCGTGGCTCGTGACACAAGGCAGGCTTGAGCCTGAGGTGCCGCAACCGCCTCCTCAGGCAGCGCTGCGCCCATGCCTGCCACTTGCACACGGGTTGCACGCGCCATTTCAGGCGAGACAAGGCCGCTCAGAAGAGCCAGCAGGACGAGCAGAAACCGCATTGGAGCTGCAGATAGGTGTTTTGCAGGCAATCGTCCACCGCATCGTGCGTATATATTGGTGCGCAGCCCGCCACCAGCGGCTAAGGGCAAGGGGATATGACCGACACGTCTTCCCCCCTCGCCGTCCCGTTTCCCCCGCTTCCCGCAATAGCCGGGGTGACAGTGCGTGTCGCCCGCGCCGGATACAAGAATTGGGGCCGCTGCGACCTGACTTATGTCGAACTGGCAGAAGAAACGGCAGTTGCAGGGGTGTTCACGCGCAATGTGTGCTGCTCGTCCGAAGTTGAGCTAGGGCGGCTGAATCTAGCTCAGGGCCACGCCCGCGCGCTGGTGGTCAACGCGGGCAATTCCAATGCCTTTACCGGTTATCGCGGGCGCGAGGCGGTTGAGGCGATCATGCGCCAGATATCCGGGCACCTCGGCTGCCCGCCCGAGCAGGTGTTTGTCTCCTCGACCGGCGTGATCGGCGTGCCGTTGCCCAAGGACAAGGCGCGCGCCGGGATCGAGGCGGCCTTGCTGACCGAACCTTGCGACTGGGAAGATGCGGCCAACACCATCGCCACTACCGATACTTTCGCCAAAGGGGCCGCCGCCGCCGCGATGATCGGCGATGTGAAAGTTCAGCTGACCGGCATTATCAAGGGCAGCGGCATGATCGCGCCCGATATGGCGACGATGCTGGGTTACATCTTCACCGACGCCGCGATCAGCCCCGCCTTCTTGCAGCACTGCCTGAGCACAAGCAATCAGCGCACGTTTTCGTGCATCACGGTCGATAGCGATACATCGACCAGCGACACGGTGCTGGCCTTCGCCACGGGCAAGGCGGGCAATGCGCCGCTTGCTTCGTTCAGCGATCCAGGCGCCGATGCCTTCGCCGCCGCGCTCGATGATCTGTGCCGCCAGTTGGCGCATCTCGTGGTGCGTGACGGCGAAGGCGCGCAGAAATTCATCGCGGTGTCGATCAGCGGCGCGGTCAGCGACGAGAGCGCGCGCCGCATCGGCCTTGCCATCGCCAACTCGCCGCTGGTCAAAACCGCTATTGCCGGAGAAGATGCCAACTGGGGCCGCGTCGTGATGGCCGTAGGCAAAGCGGGCGAACCTGCCGACCGCGACCGCCTCTCCATCGGCTTTGGCGGTACATGGGCCGCGCGCGAGGGCCAACCGCTGGCCGATTATGACGAGACGCCGGTGGTCGCGCATCTAAAAGGCCGGGAAATCTCGGTCGAGGTCGATCTTGGGCTCGGGCAAGGCTGCGCAACCGTGTGGACCTGCGATCTCACCCACGGCTACATTGCCATCAACGCGGATTACCGAACATGAGCAAGCTCGATACTGCCGTCTCAGCGCTGATGCGCGAAACCGCCCGTAAAGTGATCCTGCCGCGCTATCAGCAGCTGGCTGCGCACGAGGTGACCGACAAGGCAGTGGACGACATGGTCACCATCGCCGATACCGAGGCCGAGGCGATGCTCGCAGAAGGGCTCGCCAAGCTTCTTCCTGAAGCTGCGATCGTCGGCGAAGAGGGCACGCATGCCGATCCTGCGCTCGCCGAGCGGCTGGGTGATACGCTGTGCTGGATTATCGACCCGGTGGACGGCACCAACAACTTTGCCAGCGGCCATCCTCCGTTCGGCATCATCATTGCGCTTGCCGAAGCGGGCGAGGCGATTGCCGGATGGATTTACGATCCGCTCTCCGACCGATTGTGCAGCACAGGGGTCGGCAGCGGGTCGTACATCAACGGGCAGCGCATTACCGCTCGTACGACAGGCCAAGAGCCACCGGTGCTGGCATCGAGCAGCCTGTTCCTCACCGAAGCGCAAGCCGCGATCCGCGAGACCTATATCGCGCCGCACTACACCGTGGTCGCTATCCCGCGCTGCGCCGCTGAGCAGTATCCGCGGCTTGTGCTGGGGATTAACGATCTCTCCAGCTTTCAGCGCACTTATGCCTGGGATCACGCGGCCGGCGCGCTATTTGTAAACGAGGCCGGCGGCAAAGTCGCGCGGCTCGACGGCTCACCCTACCGGGTCGACGAACATGGCAAGCCCGGCCTGCTGGCGGCCGCCAGCCCTGCCCTGTTCGACGCCTTCGCCGCGCGGATCATGGCGATTCCGCGCGGCTAGTTTCCTCAAAGCGCGCCTTCGAGCCACGCCTTGAGCTGGCTCTTGGGAGCAGCGCCGAGCTTCTGCGCGACCGGCTTGCCGTCTTTGAACAAAATCAGCAGCGGGATCGATTGCACGCCCATATGGCCGGGGGTGTGAGTGTTTTCCATGATGTCCATTTTCATGATCGTGACCTTCTCGGCCAATTCCTCGGCGATTTCTTCCAGCGCCGGGGCGATCATCTTGCAGGGGCCGCACCAATCGGCCCAGAAATCCACCAGCACTGGCTTGTCGGACTGAAGGACATCGGCGGTGAAACTGGCATCGGTGACGGCTTTAAGCGACATGGGGGCAAACTCCTGTGCGTGATGGCATGAATGTAGGCGATTGGTCGTCCGGCGCAACCGATCAGGGCGACAAGCTTTCCTGCGCGGGCTGCATATCCAACTTGTGCGCCGCCAGCAGTTCTTCCGGCAAAACGAACAGCTGCGGCGCGTGGGTATAGAGCAGCGCGGCCTCAACCCGCCGGCCCGGATAAATGACCGACAGAGCCTGCACATAAGCCGCCATCTGGCGCAGATAGGGCACCGGCACTTGCGCAAGCTCGCGCGGCGGGCGGCGGCCAGTCTTGAAATCGACAATACGGATAACGTCGTGCCCGATGAGTAGCCGGTCAATCGTGCCGCTCACGATCCGTTCGCCCACCAGCGCTGCAATAGGAACTTCGGCCAGCGAACCGGCGCCGAACACCGGCTGCCATTCGGGCTCATCCAGCACCGCCAGAACGGCCGACACCATCGCGCTCTGCTCGTCGCTGGTAAGCACATTCGCCGCTCGTTCCAGCCACGCTATCGCCGCAGCTTCCCGGGCTTCCGGCGCGAGATCGGGCAGACGCTCCAGCAGCTTGTGCATCAAGGTCCCGCGCTGCGCCGCTGCCCCCGCGCCAGGGCCCGGCCGCACCGGCGGATCGGCGGCATCTTCCTCGCCCAGCGATGAGGGTGCCAGCGGGCGCGGCGGGCGCGGCTCAGGCCCGATGGGCTGGGTAAACAAGGCGGGAAGCGCTGGCTCAGACTGCGCCGGTTCTGCGTCGGCAAGCCTTATGGCCGGAGGCGGGCCAAGCTCGCCAATCTGCCGCACCGATCCCCAGATCGGATCGCGGGCAGGCTGGACGGTGTCAAACAGCGGTTCGACTTGGGCATACCAGCTATCTTCGGGCAGTTCCGTTTTGCCGCTCCCCAGCGATCCGGTAATGTATAGTGCTTCCTCGGCGCGGGTCATCGCCACATAGAGCAGCCGCCAGTGCTCCTCGCGCTCCTCGCGCTTGGCTGCTTCCTCGGCATCGCGCACCGGCCCTGCTTTTTCGCCTTTGCGCAGACTGGGCAAAGGCACCTTGCGCCGGGTGCCCAGCACATCCTCGATCAGTTCAAGCCCGCGCGGTGGCGAAAGATCGGGGTTATCGGCGGCATCGGCGAGGATCACGATCGGCGCTTGCAGGCCCTTCGCGCCGTGCACGGTCATCACCCTCACCAACCCGTCGCCGCGCCCCGCATCACGCTTCAGCTCGCCCTCGCCGGCATCGAACCATTGCAGGAACCCCACAAGGCTCGGCGTATGGGCGCTGGCATAGCCAAACGCGGCGTTGAGCAATTCGTCGAGCGGATCGTTGACCTCGGCGCCTAACCGCTGCGCCAGCTTCCGCCGCCCCTGCCACGGCCCGACCAGCACCCACTGCAGCAACGCGGCGGGCGGTTCAAAATCGGCCCGCGCCAGCAGCGCGCGCAGCTGCTCCATCGTGTCACGCGTGTCCGGCCCTTCGGCGCTGCGCAGATGCTCCCACAGCGCCGCGCCCTTGTCGCGGTAGCCATGCGCAAGCAAATCCTCCTGGCTCCACCCGATCAGCGGCGAAACCAGCAGGCTAGCGAGATTGAGATCGTCCCACGGCTGCGCACAAAACCGCAAAGCCGCGACGAGGTCCTTCACCCCCAAAGGCGCGCCGAGCCGCAGCCGGTCCACCCCCGCGACCGGCACACCCGCCGCATACAGGCGGGCCACGATCAGCCCGGCCAATTCCTTGCGCCGCCGCACCAGCACCATGACGTCACCCGCGCCAGCGCGCCGCAGGCCGCCCTTGTGCAGCGCAAAGCCATCGCTGAGCCACGCCTTGATCTGCTGCGCGATCTGATCGGCCAGAGCGCGATCGCGGCGCGAAAGCCAGACCTCGCCGGGATCGGCAGCGTCTTCGCCCGCGACCGCATCGGCCCCGTCATCATCATCGTCGTCGTCACTTGCCGCCTGCGCATCGGCAAGCCCGACCGGTTGCCACAGAGCGACGACACCCGGACGCGTGTGATCGCCCTCGTGCAGGCCGGGCACCTCGCGCAGCCCGAAGCGCGCAGGACCGATGGCTGCAATCGCCGCATCGACAAACTGCAACACTGTCGCTGCGCTGCGATAGGATTGCCCGAGGCCAAGATCGAGCAGCGCGCGCTCCGGCTCATCGAGCACCGCCGCCACCTCGCGCAACTGGTGTTTGACCCGCAGCCGCGCGGCGTCGAAGTTTTCAGGGCTAGTGCCCTGAAACCGGAAAATCGCCTGCTTGTAGTCGCCCACCACAAACAATGTGCGCAGCGCATCACCGCGCTGGCTCTCGCCCGTAAAGAAATCCTCGACCAGCCCATCGAGCACGATGCGCCATTGCTCGGCATTGGTATCCTGCGCTTCGTCGACCAGAATGTGATCGAACCGCCGGTCCAGTTTGTAGCGGATCCATTCGGCGCTGGCCTGCTCGGTCAAAAGCGCGGCGGAGGCACGGATCTGGTCGTCGAAGTCGATGAAGCCCTCGCGCTCCTTGGCTGCATTCCATGCCAGCGCAAAGCGGCGGCCCA
>NZ_CAMBTS010000094.1 GCF_945870625.1 Novosphingobium sp. Chol11
GCCAGCGCCACCTTCGCCTTGAACGCCGGGCTGTGGTTCCGGCGGGGTCTTCTGCTCATCTCATCTCCTGTCAGGCGGCCATCTTGGTCGCCGTCAGGCAGAAAATCCACTTATCACGATGTCCAGATTTCTTAGGCCACCTCTGTTCCGCAGTCGCAATGGCCACGAGTAGTGAGGTATTGATGCTCTTCCTCGCGAAGCACCTTGCGAATGGACGGATTATCTAAAGGCTTAGCCGCGCGTCCGTGCCGATCCATGACATCTCTAACTGCATCAGCATTGCCGGTGGGGGCGATCAGCGTAACGAAGTGACACATGCGTGCAGCTTAGGCCTATGCTGTGAATGTCTGCAACTGGGGCGGAAGCTGCTGTTGCCAGCATGGGCACCAAGTGTCAGATTTTCAACACTAACCTGCCCGAGCTTAACTCAACTTACTCGGTAGATAATATACTCGCGCCGTTCCGAAAGCCATTTGCGCCGAGTTGAAAGAAGCGAGCTGCGCGCCTATCTGCGGCAAGCCGATGGAGCACGCGCTGCCAGTTTGCCATTGCAAAAGCATCGGGCTTGCGACTACGCACACCCCCCATGCGGTGCGTTAAGAGGATGCTGAACCGAATGTTGCCGCTGCGCTGTCACATTGCCCGATGATCGCCAGTCCCGCGGCCGCCGATGCCCAGCCTTTGCGCGTCCTTACCTTCCTGCACAGTTTCGCGCCCGGCGGGGTGGAGCGGGTCGCGCTGCGGCTGCACGGCGCATGGCGCGCGAGCAACGTCGATTCCCGCCTGGTAATGGGCCGGGAAAGCGGGGCGATGCGCGCCGAGTGGCCGGGACTTGAGGCCGAAATTCTTGGGCCCGCGCCATTCTCCCCGGCGCGCTGGCAAACGCTGTGGATGATTTTGCGACTTCCCGGCGTGATCCGCCGCATCCGCCCCGATGTGCTGTTTTGCGCGGGCAATACCTACACCGTGGTCGCGGTAATGATGAAGCTGCTGCTCAGGGATCGCTGTCCGCCGGTGGTGGCCAAGATGAGCAACGATCTCGTGCGGCTCGATATGTCTGCCCCGATGCGCGCGGCCTACCGGGTCTGGCTGCGCGTTCAGGGCCGCATGCTCGATCGGCTGGTGGGCATGGCCCCGCCGATGCGCGAGGAAATCGCAGCGCTGATGCGCGCCGCGCCCGAACGGATCGCGATCATCGATGATCCCTCGCTCGATGAGGCCGACGTCGTCCGGCTGGAGCAGGCCCGCCGCGCAGCGCAAAGCCTGCCGCGCGGCGCAGGTCGCCGCTTTGTCGCGATTGGGCGGCTCACCCGGCAAAAGAACTTCGCGCTCATGATCGATGCCTTCGCGCTGATCGCCCGCCCGCAAGATCACCTCGTGATCGTGGGCGAAGGGGCCGAGCGCGCGGCGCTCGAAGCCCAGATCGCGCGGCTTGGCCTCGGCGCGCAAGTGCGCCTGCCCGGACACCTCCATCCCGTTGACAGCGAGCTTTGCGCGGGCGACGCGCTTGTGCTGTCGTCGGATTATGAAGGCGTGCCGGCGGTTGTCGCCGAGGCGCTGGCCGCCGGGCTGCCGGTCGTGGCCACTGATTGCAGCGTCAGCATGGCAGACATACTCGGCGCGGGCCGGTTCGGCCTGCTGGTGCCGACGGGAGACACCGCCGCGCTCGCCGCCGCGATGGAGCGCATCGCGGCGCTGCCGTTTGACGTGGTGGCCGCGCAGGATCAGGCGCGCCGGTTCACCTTGCAGCTAGCTTCGCGGCGCTACATCGCCCTGATGGAGAGCGCCGCACGTGAGTAATTCAGAAACCGAACCGGCCTCCCCCCCTCCCACCGCCTCTGGCCAGGCCTCCTCCAGTCAGACATCGCTGGCGATGATCCTGCACGGTCTGAGCGGCTGGGTCGGCCCGGCGATCTCGCTCTCGATCCTCGCCGCCGTGTTCTATCAGCTGCGCAAGCTCGATTGGGCGCATGTCTGGGAAATCGTGCCCACTTCGCCGGTGATCTGGCTGGTGTTCGTGGCCAGCTATTTTACCGGCCCAGTGGCGGACTGGATCATCTTTCGCAAGCTATGGGGCATCCCCTTCTCCGGCCTGATCCCGCTGATCAAGAAGCTGATCGGCAACGAATTGCTGCTCGGCTATATCGGCGAGGTCTATTTCTACGATTGGGCGCGCCGCCGAGTGAAGATGGAGGGATCGCCGTTCGGCGCGGTCAAGGATGTGGCGATCCTTTCCGCTTTAGCGGGCAACCTGCTCACCTTTATCATGCTGGCCATCGCCTGGCCGCTGATCGCCGAGCTGGGCTTCAGTAAGAACGGCCATCTGCTCACCGGATCGATCGCCATCGTTCTGTTTACTTCGGCGCTGATCATGCTGTTTCGCAAGGGGCTGATCGGACTGCCCCGCGCCGATCTCATCTATGTGTTCACCGTCCACACCTTGCGCATTCTGGTCGGCACCGGGCTCAATGCGCTGGTCTGGCATCTGATCCTGCCGCAAGTCAGCATCGGTTCATGGCTTTTGCTATCAACTATCCGCTTGCTGTTGTCGCGCCTGCCGCTGCTGCCCAACAAAGACCTTGCCTTTGCGGCGATCACCACGTTCTTTATTGGTCAGGAAATTCAGACCGGATACATGATTACGATGATATCGCTGATGATCGTTGCCATGCATATCATGTTGTTCATTAGCCTCACACTTCTTGACCTTGTGCAGAGGGAGAAAAACGCGTGAAGTCTGCTGCTGTTGCTCCTGCGCTGATAGTTGTGCTCGCGCCGGTGCTCGTCGCGGCGCAGCCGCTGCGCTCCACCCCCGATCTGGGCAAGGCCGAGGCGCAGTGCCGCCCGGGCGAAAGCGGCCCGGCCTTCATGGTCGAAGTAGCCGGCATCAAGGACCGTCAGGGCAAGCTCAAGCTTGAGGTCTACCCCGCCAACGACGCCGATTTTCTCGCCGATGACAATATCCTGATCAATGCGGGCAAGACCTTCCGCCGCATCGAGCTGCCTGTGCCCGCCGATCCCGCGCCAAAGCTGTGCGTCCGCCTGCCGGGTCCGGGCACGTATGCCGTCACCGTGCTGCACGATCGCAACGCCGACCGGAAGTTCAATTTCACGCTCGACGGCATCGGCTTTTCCGCCAATCCCAAGCTCGGCCTGTCGAAGCCCAAGAGCCGCGCCGTCGCGGTTACCGCGGGCGGCGCGCTCACCCCGCTGCGCGTGGTGATGAACTACCGCACCGGCCTCCTCTCGTTCGGTCCGCTGAAACCCGCACGTTAAGTCGGCGGCTTCGCCACCTTATCAACCGCCATCGCGGCGCAGAGTTCCCGCGCCCTGCCTCATCCAGCGGCGCGTGGAGCACGTTCTGCCGCAAGAACCCCGGCCAAGGCTTTGTATCCGCACGATGTTCTGCATAACTAGTGGTTAACGTGGAAAAGCGCGGGGTTCGCAACGATGCAATTTGGACGGCGCCAGTTTCTTGGCGCCATAGCCGCCTCTGCGGCCAGCGTGATCTGCGAGCGCGGGGCCGCGCAGGCGCTTCCCCTGCAAACGGCAAGCCCGTGGGGCTTCATGCCCGCGTGCAATGGCCCGGCCGCGGCGATCGAGGCTGCGCCAGGCGCGCCTGCGCTTCTGCCCCGCGCGCTCGCCGCGCTTGAGGCGCATGGCAACAGTCTGGCGGTGCGCGATACCATCGGCATCGTCGATTTCTCCGCCCCCTCGCGCGATCCGCGGTTTTACCTCGTCGATGTTGCCAGCCGCGCGGTGACCGACACGTTCCTCGTCGCGCACGGCAAAGGCTCGGACCCGGCCAATCGCGGCTGGGTTGAGCGTCTGTCCAACCGCCACGGCTCCGAAGCTTCGTGCAGCGGCAGCTTCCTCACCGGCGCGCTCTATTCGGGCGAGCATGGCCCCTCGCGCCGCCTGATCGGGCTCGATCCTGAAAACGATCAGGCCATCCCGCGCGGCATCGTGATCCATGCCGCGCGCTATGTCAGCCAGGATATGGTGGCGCAGCATGGGCGCGTCGGCCGCAGCCAGGGCTGCTTCGCCGTCGCACCCGCCGTGATCACCACCGTCCTCGCCCGCCTCGGCCCCGGCCGCCTGCTCTTCGCCGCGCGGTAGAGCTTCGAACCACTCCTGTCTTGCCCCTCCCCGTCGGGACAGGAGCAAGCCCCCCTCAGCCAACCCCTTCGGTCACGAGCACGCGGTAGTTCGCGCCGGCCAGCCGGTGGACCTTGGCCTCCTGATAAGCCGGGCTGTGATACCATGCCTTCGCTGCATCCATGTCGGGGAACTGCAAAATCACCAGCCCCTGCGATTCCGCCCCTTCCCACGCCTCATGCGCGCCATAAAACGCCAGCGGCGTCAGCGGATGCCCTGCGGTCGAAGGCCCCGCCTTGGCGCTATACAGATCCATCTCCGCCTGATCGGTCACGCCTTCGCGAATAAACACCACATACGCCGCCATAAGTCTGTCCTCTCTCCCACGCCCCGCTCGTTCGCGGCCGTCACGCTCGTTCTACCGATCCAGAGATCGCGTGCAAGGCAGCAGCATCAACATCGCCCTCTCCATCGAGTGCGAAGGCCAAAGCTTGAAACGCGGACGGACGACAACCGGAACTTCTGGCCGCTTCGGCGCATTATCCCGGCAAACTGCAAAGGGAGAAGCGAATGCGTTCGGGACTGTTATGGATAATCGGCGTACCGATCCCGCTGATCTTGCTGCTCGCGTACTGCAGCGGCAATTTTTGAGGTTTCTCAGGCTAAAGCGCTGCTGCGCGGAGGCGCGGCCTACTCCTCGCCCATCCGCAGCGCGGCAATAAAGGCCTCCTGCGGGATCGACACGTTGCCGTATTCGCGCATGCGCTTCTTGCCTTCTTTCTGCTTGTCGAGCAGCTTCTTCTTGCGGCTGATGTCGCCGCCATAGCATTTGGCGGTCACGTCCTTGCGCATCGCACTGATCGTTTCGCGCGCGATCACTTTGGCGCCGATCGCGGCCTGAATCGGGATCTTGAACATGTGGCGCGGAATCAGGTCTTTGAGCCGCTCGACAAGGCCGCGCCCGCGCGGATCGGCCTGGCTGCGGTGCACGACCATGCTCAGCGCATCGACCGGCTCGTTGTTGACGAGGATGTTCATCATCACCAGATCGCCTTCGCGCAGGCCGATCTGCTCATAGTCGAAGCTGGCATAGCCGCGGCTGATCGATTTCAGCCGGTCGTAGAAATCGAACACCACTTCGTTGAGCGGCAGTTCGTACGTCACTTGCGCGCGCCCGCCGACATACGTGAGCCCGATCTGGATGCCGCGCCGGTCTTGGCAGAGCTTGAGGATCGAGCCGAGGTATTCGTCCGGCGTGTAGATCACCGCCTTAATCCACGGCTCTTCCATGTCGCGGATTTTCACGGGGTCGGGCATGTCCGAAGGGTTATGCAGCTCGCGCACCGTGCCGTCGGTCATGGTCAGGCGGTATACCACCGAGGGCGCGGTGGTGATGAGATCGAGGTCGTATTCGCGGGTCAGCCGCTCCTGAATGATTTCAAGGTGCAGCAGGCCGAGGAAACCGCAGCGAAAGCCGAAGCCGAGCGCCGCGCTGCTCTCCATCTCGAACGAGAACGAGGCGTCGTTCAGCCGCAATTTGCCGATGCTTTCGCGCAGCTTTTCAAACTCGGCGGCATCGACCGGAAAGAGGCCGCAAAACACCACCGGCTGCACTTCCTTGAAGCCGGGCAGCGCCTGGAGCGCGCCGTTCTTCACCGTGGTGATCGTGTCGCCGACGCGCGCCTGCGCCACTTCCTTGATCTGCGCGGTGATGAAGCCGATCTCGCCCGGGCCCAGCTCATCCAGCACTTCGATCTTGGGCCGCATGCAGCCCACCCGGTCGATCAGATGCTCGGTGCCCCCGGCCATGAATTTGACCGAGAGGCCCTTTTTGATCACCCCGTCGATCACCCGCACGAGGATCACCACGCCGAGGTAGGGGTCGTACCAGCTGTCCACCAGCATGGCTTTCAATGGCGCGGCGCGGTCGCCGCCCGGCGGGGGAATGCGCTCGACGATGGCGTCGAGCACTTCCTCGATGCCGATGCCGGCCTTGGCGCTGGTCAGCACCGCGCGGCTGGCGTCCAGCCCGATCACTTCCTCGATCTCGGCGCGGACTTTCTCGGGCTCGGCGGCGGGCAGGTCGATCTTGTTGATCACCGGCACGATCTCGTGATCATGCTCGATCGACTGGTACACGTTGGCCAGCGTCTGCGCCTCGACGCCCTGCGCCGCATCGACCACCAGCAGCGCGCCTTCGCATGCGGCGAGGCTGCGGCTGACCTCATAGGCGAAGTCGACATGTCCCGGCGTGTCCATCAGATTGAGCTGGTAGGTCTTGCCGTCCTTGGCGGGGTATTCCAGCCGCACCGTCTGCGCCTTGATCGTGATCCCGCGCTCGCGCTCGATATCCATGTTGTCGAGCACCTGCTCGCTCATCTCGCGCGCCGAAAGGCCACCGGTATACTGGATCAATCGGTCGGCGAGCGTCGATTTGCCATGGTCGATATGCGCGATAATCGAAAAATTGCGGATCAGCGAAAGGTCAGTCATCGCGCGCCATTAGCAGCACCGGGGCGCGGTGTCATTATGGACGAACGAGCACTGGGGGATTGGGGGCCAGATTGGCTTCAGCCCACAAACGCGCGCTCGATCACATATTCGCCGGGCTTGGAGTTCGAGCCTTCGGCAAAGCCGATGCCGTCGAGCATCGCGGCGGTTTCCTTGAGCATGCCCATCGAGCCGCACATCATGATGCGGTCGTGCTCGGGATCGAACTTCTTGGGCTCGCCCAGCTTGCCCTGAAACAGCGTGCCATCGCGCATCAGCGCATCGACCCGCCCGGTGGTGTGAAACGGCTCGCGCGTCACGGTGGGGATATAGGTCAGCTGCGCTGCGGCCTCTTCGCTCACCAGCGGATCGTCCGCCAGCAGCGATTCCAGCATGTCGCGGTAGGCCAGATCGCTCACCGTGCGCACCGAGTGGACCACCGCGATCTGTTCAAAGCGGCTGTAGGTTTCAGGATCGCGGATGATCGACATCCACGGCGCAAGGCCAGTCCCGGTGCCGAGCAGGAACAGCCGACGTCCGGGGATCAGCGCATCGGCGACCAGGGTGCCGGTGGGCTTGCGCCCCAGATAGATCTGATCGCCGACCACGATCTTCTGCAGCCGCGAGGTCAGCGGACCATCAGCGACCTTGATCGAGAGGAACTCCAGCGTCTCGTCATACGAAGGGCTCGCCATCGAATAGGCGCGCAACAATGGTTTGCCGCCTTCGCCCGCCAGACCGATCATCACAAACTCGCCCGAACGGAAGCGGAAAGACGCAGGCCGTGTCACGGTGAAGCTGAACAGATGCTGGTTCCAGTGCGTCACCGACAGCACCGTTTCGACCGAAAGGCTGCCCGTGGGCTCGAGCGGCGGGGCGGAAAGCGTGGTTTCGGTCAAGGCGGAGCGTCCAGACATAACAAGGTTCGGATAGGCTGATTGAAGCCGCGCTTCTTTGCTTTCAAGTGTCCGCACTGTCAATTGGTGCACAGGAAAGGCTTTTTGTGCCGGTTGAAAGCTGGATTGCGGGACAGGCGCAATGGGCATACGTTCTCTGGCGTATGACGGTGCTGCGGCATTTGCGACATGGGGAAGGTTGCTAGGGATTGCGGGGTCGATATGGACGGGATTCGCGTAGGTAATCGGGTGATCGGCACGCAGGGACGCGTCACCGTGGGCTGGGAAAACATTCCCAAAGTCGAAGGCGGCCCGTTCAAGCGGCTGTTCTTTACCTATTTTCAGCCCGCCGTGCTCTTCGCAATGATCCTGTTCTGGTATTATGCGCCCAATTCGATCGTCAAGGCGACCACTGCGATCTACATCGGCATCGGTTTCAAGGCGCTGCTGCTCGCGCTTGAATGGGTCAACCCGCGCTTCGACAGCTGGCGGCTGACTTGGAAAGAGCTCGCAACCGATCTTTTCTATGTCGGGCTGGGCTATACCATCCTCAATACCGTCGATAACTACATCGGCGACGGGGTGATGATCGAGGCGATCCAGCACGCGTTCACTCTCGAAAAGCTCACCTGGTTCACCGGGCTGCCGCTGCTCCTGCAGGCTTTCCTGATCGCGTTTATCTTCGATTTCGGGCAATACTGGATGCATCGCGGCATGCACAATTGGTATCCGCTATGGCTGCCGCATTCGGTGCACCACTACATTACCCAGCTTAATATCAACAAGGGCGCGGTCGGCAATCCGGTCGAACTGTTCCTGATCGGGCTTGGGGTCGGCGGTTTCTTCGATTTCCTGCCGCGCGCATTTCTGCTGGCGGGCGCAATCGGCATGTCGATCGGCATTTATCAGCACATCAACGTCCGCTTCAATTCGCCCAAGTGGTGGCGCTTCCTGTTCAACACCACCGAGCATCATAGCCTGCACCACTCGCAGGATTATGAAGCCACCCGCAGCAACTATGCCGGATCGTTCATCTTCATCGACCGCATGTTCGGCACCTGCATCGATGGCGAAGCCGAATTGCTCGGCCTCGAACATGGCCGCCGCATGTCGATCAGCGAGCAGATGACCTATCCCTTCACCGAGGGCTGGAAATCGCTCAAAGAGCGCTTCGGCCAGCAACCAGCGGCCGTTCCTGCTGAATAACTTGCAGACTGCTGAGCAGGCCGCGCCGCGCGTTGCGTTGCATCGCATTGCGCCCGGCCGACGCGTTTAAGGAAATCGTGTGAACCTGCGTTTCATCGACTGGATCTGGTGCATTCGGGGCAACCTTGCGCTTGCCCCGGGCCAATCGAGCGATGAGGCGTTCGAGCGGCTCCGCTCGCTGTTTCAAAAACAGGGCACCACCCACCAGACGACCGGCGAGACGCTCACCTTCCGCAAGAAGGATCAGGCCGCGCAAGATGCCATGTCGATCTTCGAAGGCGGCATCCTGCACATCGAGAATCAGGCGGGCGGCGCAGTGCTGCGCTATATCCTGACCAGCCGCGCGCTGCTGTTCTGCTTTCTCGCGCCGCTGCTCTTTCTGGGCTTTGCGCAGCTGAACATCACGCTGGGCAAGCTCGACAAGCAGGCCACCGAGGCGGCGAAAAAGGCGGGCAAGGACACGGACGCAAAAAAGAAGGCCGACGCGGAAAAGAAGGAAATCAAGCTCAATCCGATCGACAAGATGCTGGGCGCGCCTGAGCCGGAAAAGCCAAAGAAGGACGGCAAGGACAAGAAGGAGGAGAAGAAGGAGGACAAGAAGTTCTCGCCGACCAGCGGCTATGTTTTCGCCGGCATCATCGCCGCGCTTTGGCTCATCGGACGTATTCTGGAAGACTGGTTGATCCGGCGGCTGTTCCGGAAAACGCTGCTCGGCGAGGGTTGAGGCAGTTGCCTCATCCGAGGTAGCGGGATGCAATTTAACAACATACATCGTCACCCTGAACTTGTTTCAGGGTCCATTGTGCCGCATAAACGGTGATCTCGATCATCGACAATTATCGCCGCGAGCAGCCCATGATGGCAAAGCTCCGCGCAGAACGAGACATGGACCCTGAAACAAGTTCAGGGTGACGGGTAATGGACGGGTTGGTCTCTAAGCCCTAACCGCCCGGCCCTGCTCACATCCCATCCAGCCCCTTGCTCACCAGCACATTGACCGAAACCCGCCGGTTCTGCGCCTTGCCTGCGGCGGTGTCGTTGCTCGCCAGCGGATCGGCCTCGGCCATGCCCGTCGGGGTGAGCATGCGGTAGGGCTTCCAGTGGCAGGCTTGCTGGAGATAGTTGATCACCGCGCCCGCGCGCCTCTCGCTCAAGGCCTGATTGTATTCCTGGCTGCCGACCGAATCCGTATATCCGACCACCAGCATCAGCGCGTTGTCCATGGCCTCGGCCTGCGCGGCGGCGGCGCACAGATCGGCCTTGGCCCGCGCCGAAAGCACGGCCTTGCCGGTGTCGAAATAGGCGTTGGTCGTGCTCTTGATGTTATACTTGTCGATATCGCCCATGCGCCCGCGCAGCGCCTCGGTCGCGGCGCTCTGCTCGTCGAAACGCTGCGCCGTGCCGCCTTGGATCATCCGCGCGGTCTTGAGGTCGTTGCCGCGAAAGGTGATCTTGCTCGCCGCCAGAACCGCGCCTGTCTGCACCGTCTTGACCGTCACCGGCAGCCCGTTGAGCAGCGCGTCCGCGCCAAGCCTGCCCCGCCCGAGACCAAAAGGACCGCTGCTGGCCTTGATCTGGGTGGCATCGGTAATCGCGACGATCGTGTTCGCGCCGTCCGCCGAAGTCACCTGAATCCGCTCGCCCCGCCGCGCGGTGATCACGCCTTTGATGTCCGGCCCCTGGGGCAGCTCGGCCATATCTGCGGGCAGCACACCATTGACCACGATATTGGGATCGCTGGCCGGCGGCAGCTGCTCCTGCGCGGATAGGCTGGCAGACGCCGAAAAGGCGGCCAGCGCCAGCACCACGGCCCTCGACTGCTTGAAATTGACCCGCATCACCTACCTCCTCTTGAACCGCCCCCGGCTACCCTTTCGTGCTCAGGCCAACCTTTCTGGTACATTAACATGCCCGCCGGAACTTTGTTAGAGCGGGCCATTCGTGCGGACCGCGCGGCAGGCCGAAGCCGCGCGGTGCGGTTGACGCAGCGGCGGGCTTACCAATACACTCAAGGTGAGGCCATTTCTGAGCGGCCAACCTCAAGGGGAAAATCCATGCGCTGTCTGAAACTTGCTGCGGCGCTCATGGCCTGCGCCGCAAACCCCGCGCTGGCCGCAGAACTCGCCTCGCGCCTGCTCAAACCCGCCGCCGTGTTCGACGGCGTCGACGGCAAAGTCCATCCCGGCTGGCAAGTGCTCGTCACCGGCGAGCGGATCGTCGCGGTCGGCCCCGATCTGGCCGCGCCCTCAGGCACGAAAACACTCGATCTTCCCGGTGCCACCTTGATGCCCGGCATGATCGAGGGGCATGGCCACTTGTTCCTCCACCCTTACAACGAGACCGACTGGAACGATCAGGTGCTGCACGAGCCGCTCGCGCTGCGCACTGCGCGCGCGGTCGCCAGCGCGCGCGCCACTCTGCTCGCCGGGTTCACCAGCGAGCGCGATCTGGGCACCGAGGGCGCGGGCTATGCCGATGCCGGGCTGAAAGCCGCAATCGATCAGGGCATTGTGCCGGGCCCGCGCCTGCTCGTGGTCACCCGCGCCATTGTCGCGCTGGGCGCGTATGGTCCGAAGGGGTTCGAACCGGGCGTCACCATTCCGCAGGGCGCGGAAGAGGTCTCAGGCCCCGATCAGATGGTCGCCGCCGTGCGCCGCCAGATCGCCGCCGGAGCAGACTGGATCAAGCTCTACGCCGATTATCGCTGGCGCAGCGGCGAAGACAGCCGCCCGACGCTCAGCCTCGATGAGATCAAGGCCGCCGTCGCCGCTGCGCATGATGCCGGCCGCCCGGTCGCGGTCCACGCCGCCACTGCCGAGGGGATGCGCCGCGCGATTGCCGCCGGGGTCGATACCATCGAACACGGCGACGGCGGCACGCCCGAAATTTTCGCCAGCATGGCGGCCAAAGGGATCGCGCTGTGCCCCACGCTCGCCGCCTCCGATGCCACCGCGCGCTATAGCGGCTGGAACGGCAGCGAGCCTGCGCCAGCAGGCGTTGCCGAGAGCCGCGTCAGCTTCCGCATGGCGCTCAAAGCCGCCGTGCCGATGTGCATGGGCGGCGATGTCGGCGTCTATGCCCATGGAGACAACGCGCGCGAGATCGAGCTCATGGCCGCCGCCGGCATGAAACCCGCCGACGTGCTGATCGCCGCCACCGGAGGCAACGCGCGCATCCTGCACATCGCGGATCGGCTGGGCGCGGTGAAGCCCGGCCTGCTGGCCGATCTGATCGCGGTCGAAGGCGATCCCACCGCCGATATTGCCGCCGTCCGCCGCATCAAGCTGGTGATGAAAGCCGGGGCCGTGGTGAACTGAACCCTCGCGCCTGTCAGAATTCAGAGTGGGCAGGCTGCAGGTCTGGCGCTTGATTGCGCGGCGGATCAGCGGGCGAACCGCGCCGTAAATTCCCGCTGCAAACCCATCAGGAGGATGCCATGCGTGTCGCACTGCCCGAGGCCCATCAAGTGGAGCCGCTCCGCTATCTGTCCGATCACTATGCGGGCGATATGGTCCGCGCCGGGTTCGCCTTTTCCAATGTCACTTATGCCATGTCGAAGCTGCCGATGCGCGTGTTCGAAGGCGCGCGCTACCGCACCGCGCTGATCAACGGCTGCCAGCTTTGCCGCAGCTTCCGCGTCGAGCGCGAACTGGCCGGAGCGACCGGGCCTTCGGTCATCAACAACGGCCCCGCCCCCGACGAAGCATTTTACGAGGCGGTTCACGACTACAAGAACTCGCCCATATTCAGCGTGCGCGAAAAGCTGGGCATTGAATATGCCGAAGGGATCGGGCTTG